>NZ_JBHWLC010000022.1:0-120773 GCF_042730635.1 Streptomyces sp. NPDC059917 | reverse complement strand
CGCCACCGGTGACCGGTGGCGGGGCCCCTCCCTCCCCGCTGTCGCGGCCGGGCCGCGTCAGTTCCCGGGGAAGTGACAGGCCACCTCGCGTCCCGCGACCGACCGCAGGACGGGCCGCTCGACGCGGCAGACGTCCTGCGCCTTGGGACAGCGCGGGTGGAAGGAACACCCGGGCGGCGGTGCCGCCGGGCTCGGCGGGTCGCCGAGCAGCACGATCCGCTCCCGCCGCCGCTCGGCCGCCGGGTCGGGCAGCGGTACGGCGGACAGCAGCGCCCGCGTGTAGGGGTGCTGGGGGTCGGCGTACAGCGCGTGCTTGTCCCCGATCTCGACGATCCGGCCGAGGTACATCACGGCGACCCGGTCGCTGACCCGCTTGACCACCGACAGGTCGTGGGCGATGAACACGTAGGCCAGCCCGAGTTCGCGGCGCAGCCGTTCCATCAGGTTGACGATCTGCGCCTGCACCGAGACGTCGAGGGCGGAGACCGGCTCGTCGGCGATGATCAGGCGGGGGCTGGTGGCCAGGGAGCGCGCGATGCCGATGCGTTGGGCCTGGCCGCCGGAGAACTCGTGCGGATAGCGGTCGATGTGCTCGGGGATCAGTCCGGTCAGCTCCATCAGCTCGGCGGCCCGGCGGCGGGCGTCGGCCGCGCTCCAGCCCTGCACCATCAGCGGGTCGGAGATGATCCGGGCCACCGTCTGGCGGGGGTTGAGCGAGGAGTGCGGATCCTGGAACACCATCTGGAGGTGGCGGCGCAGCGGTCGCAGGGCGCCCTGGGAGAGGCGGGTGATCTCCCGGCCCTCGAAGGCGATGCTCCCCGAGGTGGGCTCCAGGAGGCGGACCAGCATCCGGCCGGTGGTGGACTTCCCGCAGCCCGACTCCCCCACCAGGCCGAGGGTTTCCCCAGCCGCCAGCTCGAAGGAGACCCCGTCGACGGCCCGGACGGGCGCGCCCTTGCGGCCGGTGGCCGAGCGCTTCCCGGGGAAGGCCATGGTCAGGTCGCGCACGGACAGCAGGGGCGGCGCGTCGGCCGCGGCGCCGGTGGTGGTCGTGGTGGTCGTTTCGGTCACCGGGAGGCCTCCTGGACGGGACCCGCGGCCGCGGGTGCGGCGCCGGGGCCGGCGAAGTGGCAGGCCACCCGGCGCCCGGGGCCCGCGTAGGGGTCGAGAGCGGGGCGGACCGTGGCGCACCGGCGGCGCTCCGCCTCCGTGCCCGCGGCGGCGCGGGCGCAGCGCGGGGCGAAGGCGCACCCGGGGGCGGGCTCGCGCAGGGAGGGCGGGGAGCCGGGGATGGTCCGCAGCGGCTGGTCGTCGGCGTCGTCGAGCCGGGGCAGCGACTCCAGCAGGCCCCGGGTGTAGGGGTGCGCGGGGTCGGCGAAGAGCTGGTCGACCGGGGCCTGTTCGGCGGCCCGGCCGCCGTACATGACCAGGACCTCGTGGGCGACCCGGGCGACCACGCCGAGGTCGTGGGTGATCATCACGACGCCGAGGCCGCGGTCCTGCTGGAGCCGGGCGATCAGTTCGAGGATCTGGGCCTGGACGGTGACGTCGAGGGCGGTGGTGGGCTCGTCCGCGATGAGCAGGTCGGGTTCGCAGGCCAGTGCCATGGCGATCATCGCGCGTTGGCGCATGCCGCCGGAGAACTGGTGCGGGTACTCCCCGGCGCGGCGGGCGGGTTCGGGGATGCCGACCTCGCCGAGCATGTCCACGGCGCGTTTGCGCGCGGCGGCCCGACCCGCCTTGAAGTGCACCCGGAAGTGCTCGGCGATCTGTTCGCCGACCGTGTAGTAGGGGTGCAGGCTGGAGAGCGGGTCCTGGAAGATCATGGCCATCTTGCGGCCGCGCAGCCGGGACAGCTCCTTCTCGCCGAGCGTGGTGAGTTCGCGGCCGTCCAGGGCGATGGAGCCGCCGATCTCGGCGCCGCGGTGCAGCCCCATGACGGCGAGCGAGGTGACGGACTTGCCGGATCCGGACTCCCCGACGATGCCGAGGGTGCGGCCGGCCTCGACGGTGAAGCCGAGCGAGTCCACGGCGCGGACGGTGCCGCGCGGGGTGGTGAACGTGACGTGCAGGTCGCGCACTTCAAGGAGAGCGGCCATCAGTACCTCACCCTCGGGTCGATGACGGCGTACAGGAGGTCGACGACGAGGTTGGCGACGACGATGAAGAAGGCGGCGAGCAGGGTGACCCCGAGGACCACCGGTTGGTCGGAGCTGACGAGGGCGCCGTAGAAGAGCCGTCCGATGCCGGGGAGTCCGAAGATGGACTCGGTGATGACGGCTCCGGCGAGCAGGCCGCCGAGGTCCATGCCGAAGATGGTCAGGATGGGGGTCATCGCCGAGCGCAGGCCGTGTTTGACCACGACGGTGCGTTCGGGCATGCCCTTGGCCCGGGCGGTACGGATGTACGGCTCGGCCATCGCCTCGATCATCGAACCGCGGCTCTGGCGCGCGTACATGGCGGCGTAGAGCAGCGCGAGCGCGGTCCAGGGCAGCAGCAGGTTCGTGGCCCAGCCGAGCGGATCGTCGGTGAAGGGCTGGTAGCTGGGGTAGGGCAGCAGGTCGGCGACGCGGATCACCCCGTAGATCAGCATCACGGAGGTGAAGTAGACGGGCAGCGAGGCGGCGGCGACGGCGCCGACCATCAGGGCCTTGTCGGTGGCGGTGTCCTTGCGCAGGGCGGCGGTGACCCCGGCGCCCAGGCCCAGCACCAGCCACAGGGCCGCGGCGCCGACGGCGAGGGAGGCCGAGACCGGGAGCCGGTCCATCAGCAGGTCCCACACGGGCAGGGAGTTCTCGTAGGAGTAGCCCAGGCACGGGAAGTCGCAGGTGACGGCGTACGGGCCGGTGCCCTGGCTGCGCCCGGTGAAGATGCCGGTGAGGAAGTCGAGGAACTGGCGCCACAGCGGCTGGTCGAGGCCGAGGTACTCGCGGACCGCGGCGATCCGTTCCACGCTGCAGGTCTTGCCGCAGGCGGCGGCGGCCGGGTCGGAGGGCAGGACGTAGAAGATGACGAAGGTGACGGCGGCGATGGCGAGCAGCACCCCGGCGAGGGCGAGCAGGCGGCGCAGGAGGTAGAGGATCACGTGCGGCCGCCCCGCGGGTCGAGGATGTCGCGCAGTGCGTCGCCGAGCAGGGTGAAGGCGAGGACGGCGAGGAAGAGGAAGGCGCTGGGGATGACGAAGTACATGGGGTCGGTCTCGTAGAAGGCGACGCTCTCGGCGATCATCTGGCCCCAGGACGGGGTGGGCGGGCGCACGCCGACGCCCAGGTAGCTCAGGGCCGCCTCGGTGCTGATCATGCCGGGGACGAGCAGGGTGGTGTAGGCGATGACGGGGCCGGCGACGCCGGGGAGGATGTCCCGGGTCAGGATCCGCCAGGCGCCGGCGCCGCCGACCCGGGCCGCGTCGACGTACTCGCGGTGTTTGAGGGAGAGGGTCTGGCCGCGCACCACGCGGGCGATGCCGGGCCAGCCGAAGAGGCCGATGACGGCGGTCATGAGGACGATGCGGTTGACGTCCTTGGCCACCGACAGGACCGCGATCATGAAGATCAGGGACGGGAAGGACATGGTCAGGTCCATCAGCCGGGACAGGACGGCGTCGGTGCGGCCGCCGAAGTACCCGGCGGCGATGCCCGCGGCGGTCCCCGCGAGGACGACGATCGCGGTGGCGGTGAAGGCGATCAGGAGGGAGACCTGGGCGCCGTGGACCACGCGCGCGAACAGGTCGCGGCCGGTGACCGGTTCGACGCCGAGCCAGTGTTCGGGGCCGATGCCGCCGAGGTCGCCGAGCGGGAGGCCGCCGAGGTAGGGGTCGATGGCGCTCTTGTCGAAGGTGTCCGGGTCCCAGCCGCCGAGGGCGCCGAGCCAGGGGGCGGCGGCGGCCATCACGACGAAGAGGACGACGACGGCGAGGCTGACGCGGACGGCGGGGCGGCGGCGCAGTTCCCGCCGGGCGAGCTGCCAGGGGCTGCTGCCCGGGGGGACCTCGGCCGCCACCGCCCCGGGGGCGGTGGCGGATGCGGTGTCGGTCATGGTCAGCCCTGGCTCTTCGCCGGGTCCTTGAGACCGACGGTCGCGTAGTCGATCTGGCCGACCCAGACGGGGTGGCCGAAGGCGCCCGCGATGTTGGGTCCGACCAGCAGCGGCTTGCGCTCCAGGAAGAGCGGGACGGACGGGGACTTGGCCATGATGGCCGCGTCGAGGTCGCGCCACGCCTGGTTGGCCTGCTTCGCGTCGGCCATGGCGTTGATCTCGTCGATCCGCTTCATCGTCGCGTCGTCACGGAACTGGCTGTTGTTGCCCTGGTTGCCCTTGGGCTTGATGGTGCGTCCGTCGAAGACGAAGGGGATCCAGGTGGAGCCGGAGGGGTAGTCGGGACACCAGCCGCTCATGGTCATGTCGGGCGTGGTGGACAGGTCACCGATGACGTCGTAGTAGGCGCCGGGGTCGACGGTGTCGATGACCACCTCGACGCCCGCGCGGGCCAGGCCCTGCTGGATGGCCTCCGCCTTGCCCTTGTCGCCGGTGGAGACGGACAGCGAGACCTTGAGGCTCTCCTTGCCCGCGGCCTTGAGCAGCTCCTTGGCCTTGGCGGGGTCGCCGGCCGGTGCGATCTTCAGCGGGTCGGCTTGCTTGCCGCCGGCGAGCGCGGGCGGCAGGTAGGAGGTGGCGACCTCGGTGAGGGCCGGGCCGCCGCCCGCGGTGACGATGGCCTCCTTGTCGACCGCGTACTGCATGGCCTCGCGGACCTTCGGGTCGTTGAAGGGGGCGCGGGAGTTGTTGAGGTTGAGCATCGTGGTGCAGCCCTGGGACTCGGCGAGCAGCCGCTTCTTGATCTCCGGCTTGGGCAGCACCTTGGGGGCGCTCTCGGGGCGCATGGTGGCCCATTCGACGGTGGAGGCGTCGGCGCCCTCCCCGGCGATGATGCGGTCGTCGATCTGGCCGCCCTTGAGGCCCATGACCACGACGAACTTGTCGGGATACGCCTTGCGGACGCTGTCCGTCTTGGGGTCCCAGTGCTCGTTGCGGACCAGGACGAGCTTCTTGTCCCGGTCGTAGGACTCGATCTTGTACGGGCCGGAGGAGAACGGGCGGGCGTCGTACTGGGTGCCCTTCTCCTGGGCCTGCGGGACCGGGGCGAAGGTCGGCAGGGTCGTGGTCGCGGAGAACTCGGCGACGGGCCGCTTCAGTTCGAAGACGATCGTGCGGTCGTCCGGGGTCTTGACCGAGTCCAGGTGCTTGCCCTGGAGGGGGCCCTTGTAGCCCTCGGTGCCGGCCAGGTACTGGGCGGCGTAGTCGGGCCCGCCGGTGAGGTCCGGGGCGAAGGAGCGCTCGACGTTGTACTTGATGTCGGCGGCCTTGATCGCGGTGCCGTCCTCGTACTTCAGGCCCTCCTTGAGGGTGAAGGTCCAGGTGCGGCCGCCGTTGGAGGGGGTGCCGAGGTCGGTGGCGAGGTCGGGGACCAGCTCGCTGCCGCCCTTGCCCGGTTCGGCCTTGAAGGTGACCAGGGTGCGGTAGAGGAGCCGGGTGCCGAAGTCCATGGTCGGCATCACCCAGTTGCGGGCCGGGTCGAGGTGGGCGAAGTCCTGGTTGGACAGGACGGTAAGGGTGCCGCCCTTGGCCGGGGTGCCGCCGATGATCAGGCCGTCGTTGGCGGCGGCCGGGTTGGGCCTGCCCGCGCCCGCGCCCTCGGAGCCCTTCTTGGTGCCGGAACAGCCCGAGGCGCCGAGTGCGAGGGCCGCCACCAGGGCGGTGGCGAGGGCGAGTTGATGGCGCTTGGTCATGGGTCACTCCAGGGAAGGGCCGCGCTCTACGATGTGACCGGTAACATAGTAATGTGAAATTGCACTGACAAGGGGTCTGCACCGCCGTTATCCAGCCGTGTCCAAATACGGCGCGCGGCGGGCGAGTTGGGGCCGCACATGCCACCGGGGCCCCGACCGTTCAGGAGGTCGGGGCCCCGGTGGGGCGGGCGCGGCGGCCGGGGCGGCGGCCGCCGCCCATCAGGCCCGGGTGGCCGCCGCGCCGCCCAGGCGGACCGTGCTGCGGCCGACGGGCTCGTCGCGGCCCTGGGCCCACAGCGAGCGGACGTGCCCGAGGTGGCGGGTCATGCAGGCCTGGGCCGCCGCCGCGTCGCCCGCGATCATCAGGTCGAGCAGCTCGACGTGCTCCTCGGCCGAGGAGACCAGCTTGCCCGCCTCGTCCAGGCCCGTGAGCCCGTACAGCCGGGAGCGCTTGCGCAGGTCGCCGACCGTCTCGACGAGCCGGTCGTTGCCGGCGAGGGCCAGCAGCGAGAGGTGGAAGCGGCGGTCCGCCTCCAGGTAGCCGATGAGGTTGTGCTCGCGGGCGCTGGTGACGATCTCCTCGGCGATCGGCCGCAGGGCCTCCAGCTGCGCGACGGTGGCGATCTCGGTGACCCGGCCGATGGTCGGCACCTCGATCATCGTGCGCAGCTCGGTGTACTGGTCCAGGTCCCGCTCGCTGACCTCGGTGATCCGGAACCCCTTGTTGCGCACGGGCTCCACCAGGCCCTCGCGGGCCAGGTCCAGCATCGCCTCGCGCACCGGAGTGGCCGAGACCCCCAGTTCGCCGGCCAGCCCGGGCGCCGAGTAGACGTTGCCGGGGCGCAGTTCACCCGCTATCAGGGCTGCCCGCAGGGCGTGCCCGACCTGGTCGCGGAGCCGCTCCTGGGCCTTGATGAGACTGTTCTGCTTCAGGTCACCCATAGCTTTTCCTCCGAGGATCGCAGAGGCACAGCGTACAATGTCACGTTTCGCCGTTGCCCCCGGCGGCCGTGTACAGGGCCACCGCCACGGCAAGATCCTCCCAGGCCATGCCCACGCTCTTGAAGAGCTGTGGACAACCCTGCGGCCGCGCGCCCGCCGACCGCCCCGCGACCAGGTCGGCCAGGGTGCCGTTGATATGACCGGGGCCGATGGCGCCCTCGGCCTCCGGGATCAGCAGGTCCCCCGCCTCGCGCAGCGCGGCCGCGCGGGACTCGACGTAGACGGCGGCCCGGCGCACCAGCGCCGTGTCCACCTCGCGGGCGTCCGGCTCGTGCGAGCCCACCGCGACCACGGTGGCGCCGCCCGCCACGAGCCGCCCGTCGAAGAGCGGTTCGCGGGCGGTGGTGCAGCACAGGACCAGGTCCGCCCCGGCCACGTCGCCGGGGCCACCGGCGCGGGCGGGCACGCCGCGGGTGCGGGCGTGCGCGACCAGCTTCTCGACGCCCGCCGGGTCACGGGCGACCACCACCACCTCGGCCAGCTCCCGCACCGCCCGCGTCGCTTCGAGGTGCCCGTACGCCTGGGGGCCCGACCCGAACAGGACGAGCCGCAGCGGCCGCCCGACCGGGGCGAGGTGGCGCAGGGCCAGGGCGGAGACGGCCGGGGTGCGCAGGGCGGTGAGGGCCGCCCCGTCGAAGAGGGCCAGCGGGCGCAGGGTGGGGCCGTCCAGCAGCAGGTAGGAACCGGTGATCCGGGGCAGCCCGCGGGCCGGATTGCCGGGGGCCACCCCGGCGACCTTCACCCCCGCGTACGCGCCGGACGCGGCAGGCATCAGCAGCAGTTCGCCGCCGGGCACCGCCAGGGCGGTCCGCTGCGGGCAGCCCTCGGGGTCGGGGCCCTCGCGCAGCGCGTCCGCCAGGGCGTCGACCGCGGCGGCGGGGGTGAGCAGGTCCGCCATCCGCGCGGCCGAGAACTGGGGCAGCGCGCCGGGGTCGGCGCCCGCGCCATCGGCGCTCACAGGGCGAATCCGGTGCCGAGGACGTCGTGCGGGTCGCGCAGGAAGACGTGCTCGCCGGTGCGGTGGGCGGTGCCGGTGACCTCGGTGACCAGGCCGTCGGCGGCCGGTCCGGCGGAGTCGGCGGGCCGCAGCACCCGCCCGGTGAAGACCGTGCCGGTGACGGACTCGTGGAGCAGGTCCTCGTGCGCGCCCAGCCGACCGTCCTCGGCGAGGAGCGCGAGCCGGGCGGAGGTGCCCGAGCCGCAGGGCGAGCGGTCGATCTGGCCGTCGCCGAAGACGGTCACGTTGCGCTGGTGGGGCCCGAAGGGGGTGTCGGGCAGTTCCTCGTGGAGGATCACCCCGTACACCCCGGACAGCAGCGGGCCGTCCGGGTGCCAGGTGCCCGGGTGGCCGGCCAGCGCCGCCCGGATCTCCTGCCCGGCCCGCACCAGCGCGGGCAGCGCCTCCCGGTCGGTCTCCAACCCGAGGTCGCGTGCGGCGACCGAGGCGTAGCAGGCCCCGGCGTGCGCGAGGTCGACCTCGACCACGCCGTAGGAGGTGGCCACGGGCACCTTGCGGGCGGTGACCCTGGCCGGGACGTTGCGGAAGGTGACCCCGGTGGTGCGGCCGGCGGTGCGGTGGACGGTGGCGGTGACCCGGCCGGACGGTACGTCGATGCGCACCCGGGCGTCGCCGTCGTGCGGGGCGGGGACCAGCCCGCTGTCCACGGCCCAGGCGCCGAGCGCCATCGTGCCGTGTCCGCAGGCCGTGGAGTAGCCGTCCTTGTGCCAGAAGAGCACCCCGAAGTGGGCCCCGTCGTCATCGGGCGGGACCACGAACCCGCCGTACATCCCGGCGTGCCCGCGCGGCTCCTGGACGAGCAGGCGGCGTACGTCGTCCAGCGCGCCCCGCCGCGGCGCCGTGCCGCTGCCCCCGGGGCCGATGGCGGTGGCGCAGCGCTCGGCCACCGTGTCCCCGGGCACCGGCGGGAGGCCGCCGGTGACGATCCGGAAGGGTTCTCCGGCGGTGTGGTAGTCGGTGGTCCGCACGGACGCGGGCGCGGCGGTCGGGTCGTGCGGGGCGTGCTCGGCGGTCACAGCTGGAACCCTCCGGGGAAGGGGTCGGACGGGTCGAGGAAGTACTGGGCGGTGCCGGTGATCCAGGCCCGTCCGGTGACGGTGGGGACGACGGCGGGAAGGTCGCCGACGGTGGTGTCGCCGATCAGGCGGCCGGTGAACTCGGTGCCGATGAAGGACTCGTTGACGAAGTCGCGGCCGAGCGGGAGGAGGCCCCGGGCGTGCAGCTGGGCCATCCGCGCGGAGGTCCCCGTACCGCAGGGCGAACGGTCGAACCAGCCGGGGTGGATGGCCATCGCGTGCCGGGAGCGTTCGGCGTCGGAGCCGGGGGCGGCCAGGTAGACGTGCTTGACCCCGCCGATGGAGGGGTTCTCGGGGTGGACCGGCCGGTCCTCGCCCGCGTTGATCGCCTCCATGATCGCGAGTCCGGCGGCGAGCAGGTCGTTGCCCCGGGCGCGGTCGAAGGGCAGGCCTAGGGCGTCGAGTTCGACGAAGGCGTAGAAGTTGCCGCCGTAGGCGAGGTCGTAGGTGACGGTGCCGTGGCCGGGGACCTCGGTCTTGAGGTCGAGGCCGACGCAGAAGGAGGGGACGTTGGTGAGGGTGACGTGCTCGGCCACCCCGTCCCGGACCTGGACGTCGACGCTGACCAGGCCCGCGGGGGTGTCGAGGCGGACCGTGGTGACGGGCTCGACGACGGGCACCATGCCGGTCTCGACGAGGACGGTGGCGACCCCGATCGTGCCGTGGCCGCACATCGGGAGCAGCCCCGACACCTCGATGTAGAGGACCCCGAAGTCGGCGTCGGGGCGGGTGGGCGGCTGGAGGACGGCCCCGCTCATCGCCGCGTGTCCGCGCGGTTCGTTCATCAGCAGGGTGCGGATGTGGTCCATGTGCGCGATGAAGTGGAGCCGCTTGTCGGCCATGGTGGCGCCGGGAATCACCCCGACTCCGCCGGTGATCACCCGGGTGGGCATGCCCTCGGTGTGTGAGTCCACGGCGTGGTAGACGTTGCGGGTGCGCATGGGGTCCCCCAGGAGTCTCGGCCGGCGGCCGGGCGGGCGAATGGGCGGGCGGTGGGCGGTGGGCGGTGGGCTAGTTCAGGCCCTCGGCGAGGGCCTTCTCGGTGGCGGCGCGGACGGCTGCCTCGATCTCGCCCGTGAGCGGGAAGCGGGGCGGGCGCACCGAGCCGCCGGGGCGGCCGGCCAGGTCCATGGAGAGCTTGATGGCCTGGACGAACTCGGTCTTGGAGTCCCAGCGCAGCAGCGGGTGGAGGGACCGGTACAGCGGCAGTGCGGTCTCCAGGTCGCCGGCGACGGCGGCCCGGTAGAGGGTGGCACAGGAGCGGGGCAGGGCGTTGGGGTAGCCGGCGATCCAGCCGACGGCGCCGGCGAGGGCGAGTTCGACCAGGACGTCGTCGGAGCCGATGAGCAGGTCGAGGCCCGGCGCGAGTTCGGCGATCTCGTAGGCGCGGCGGACGTCGCCGGTGAACTCCTTGACGGCGACGATGCTGGCGTCGGCGTGCAGCCGGGCGAGCAGCGCCGGGGTCAGGTCGACCTTGGTGTCGATGGGGTTGTTGTAGGCGACGACGGGCACCCCGGCCCGGGCGACCTCGGCGTAGTGGGCGCGCACGGCGTCGTGGTCGGCGCGGTAGGCGTTCGGCGGGAGCAGCAGGACGGATCCCGCGCCCGCTTCGGCGGCCTGTTCGGCCCAGCGGCGGGACTCGGCGCTGCCGTAGGCGGCGACGCCTGGCATGACGCGGGCCCCGTCACCGGCGGCCTCGACGGCGGTGCGGACGACCCGGGCGCGCTCCTCGTCGGTGAGGGTCTGGTACTCGCCGAGCGAACCGTTGGGCACGACGCCGTCGCAGCCGTTGGCGATCAGCCAGGCCACGTGGTCGGCGTAGGCGTCGTAGTCCACTGAGTGGTCCGCGCGCATCGGCAGCGCGGTGGCGACCATGATGCCGTGCCAGGGGCGGGTGCGGGGCGTGGCGGTGCTGGGCGCGGGGGTGTGCGCGTGCGTCATGACAGAACTCCTTATGTGATGTGTGACATTTTACTAGGGGGCGAAGGGCGGCCACAAGGGGTGTGGCCGCCCGATCGGCGCAGGCCGGTCAGTGGTCCGCGGGCAGCTCGGCGAGCTGGCGCAGCGGTACCGGGCAGGACAACGGCCGCCGGTCCGCGGCCGCTTCGTCCCCGGCGAGCGCCGCGACGGCGGCGCCGCACATCCGCCCCTGGCACCAGCCCATGCCCGCACGGGTGAGCAGTTTGACGGTACGGGCGTCCCGCGCGCCCAGGTCGGCCACGGCCTCCCGGATCGGCCCGGCCGGGACCTCCTCGCAGCGGCAGACGACGGCGTCGTCCGGCAGCCATCCGGTCCATCCGGACCCCGGGCGGTGGGCCGCGCCCATCGCGTCGGCGAAGGCCCGCAGCCGGGCCCGCCGACGCACGAGGGCGGCCGGGGCGGTCCGCCCCGCGATCGACAGGGCCGCCAACTCCCCTTCGACCAGGGCCAGTCCGGCGCCGCCGATGCCCCCGGTCTCGCCCGCCGACCAGACGCCGGGGACGGAGGTCCGCTGGCTCGCGTCGAGGTCGAGCGCCACCGTCCCGTCCGCCGCGCGCACGGTGGCGCAGCCGAGCCCGGTGGCCAGCTCCAGCTGGGGCACCAGGCCGTGGCCCACCGCGAGCGCGTCGCAGGGGATCCGGCGCTCGGTGCCGGGTACGGGCTTCCAGTCGCGGTCGAGCCGGGCCACGACCACGGCCTCCACCCGGTCCTTCCCCTGGGCCTCGACGACGGCGCGGCGGGTGCGCAGCCGCACCCCGTGGCGCAGCAGCGCCCCACCGTGGACGGCGCCTTCGACGAGCTTGCCGGGGTTGCGCAGCAGGGTGGGCACCCGACCGGCGTAGGCGGCGTAGGAGGAGGCCTCGACGACGGCGGGCACCCGGGCCCCGGCGGCGGCCAGGGAGCCGGCGACCGCGAGCAGCAGCGGGCCGCTGCCCGCCACCACGATCCGGCGGCCGGGCAGCACGAGGCCGCCCTTGAGCATGGCCTGCGCTCCCCCGGCCCCGATCACGCCCGGCAGGGTCCAGCCGGGGAAGGGCAGTTGCCGCTCGTGGGCGCCGGTGGCGAGCAGGACGGCGCGGGCCCGCAGGGTGACGGCGCGCTCGTCCTCGCCGCGGGTTCCCGCGACGGCGTGCAGCAGCAGGCCGCCCCCGTCGGAGCCGGGGTCGGCGGCGGGGACCACCGTCCAGACGTGGTGGGCGGGCAGGAAGGTGATCCGGCCCGCCGACTCGTGGGCGCGCAGGCGCCGTTCGCGGGTCTCGAAGGCGGCCCAGTCGTGGTGCAGGGCCTCGGGCCGGGCGGCGCCGAGCCCGGGCGCGGGGTGGCGGTAGTACTGGCCCCCGGGCTGCTCCCCGGCGTCGACGAGGGTGACGCGCAGGCCCAGGTCGGCGGCGGTGACCGCGGCGGCGAGCCCGGCGGGACCCGCCCCGACGACGGCGAGGTCAGACGGCGAGGTCGGCACGGCCGGTTCCCTCCTGGGTCGTGATGGCGTCCCCGGGCCGGGCCGGGACCAGGCAGGCGCGCTGGTTGGGGCGGCCGTTGACGGTGACGAGGCAGTCGTAGCAGCTGCCGATCCCGCAGAACGCGCCGCGCGGGGCGCCGCCCTCCCGGGTGGTGCGCCAGGCGAGGATCCCGGCGGCCCACAGCACGGCGGCGACGCTCTGGCCGCTCTGCGCGGGCAGCGTACGGCCGTCGAACTCGACGGTGTGGACGGCCGGGGCCGCGCCGCCGACGAGGTCGCGCGGTTCCCGGGAGCGGCGGGTGCGGCGCAGGCTGGCCATCAGGCTTCCTCCGTGAAGCGGTCGGGGCGGAAGGGCGCGGGGTCCAGCGGGGCCCCGACGCCGGTGAGGGCGGCGGCGATCAGGACGCCGGTGCCGGGGGCGAGGCCGATCCCGGCGCCCTCGTGGCCGCAGGCGTGCAGCAGCCCCGGGACGCGCGGGTCGGGGCCGATGGCCGGCAGGTGGTCGGGGAGGTAGGGGCGGAAGCCGTGGTAGGCGCGCAGCACCCGGACGTCGGCGAGGACCGGGAAGAGGGCGGCGGCCTGGGCGGCGAGGCGGCGCAGGGCTTCGGTGGACAGACCGCGGTCGAAGCCGACCCGTTCCCGGGTGGCGCCGATGAGGACGGGGCCCGCGGGGGTGCCCTCGACCACGGCGGAGGACTGGAGGGCGGCGGAGCCGCTGGCGACGTCGGCGATGTAGTCGGCGGCGTACACCTTGTGCCGCACCACGCGCGGGAGGGGCTCGGTGACCAGGACGAAGCCGCGCCGGGGCATGACGGGCAGGGTGGTGCCCGCGAGCCCGGCGACCGCGCCGCCCCAGGTGCCGGCCGCGTTGACGACGGCGGGGGCGAGCAGTTCGCGGCGCGCGGTGCGCACGCCGCGCACCGCGCCGCCGGTCGAGCGCAGCACCGCGGTGACCTCCTCGCCGGTGAAGAGGCGGGCGCCGGAGGCGGCCAGCAGTCGGGCGGCCGCCTGCGCGGGCTGGACCTGGGCGTCCTCGGGATAGTGGAAGCCGCCCGCGAGGCCGGGGGCGAGGTGCGGCTCCAGGTCGTGGAGGGCCCCGCCCGCCACCTCGGTGGCCCGTACGCCGACGGCGCGCTGTCCGTCGGCGAAGACCCGCAGGGCCTTCAGGGTGGCTTCGTCGGGGGCGACGACCAGGCCGCCCTTGGCCTCGTACTCCGTCTGCGCCGGGAGGTCCGCGGCCAGTTCGCGCCACAGGGTGGTGGAGAGCAGCGCGAGGTCCAGTTCGGGGCCGGGCCCCTTGTCGGAGACGAGCAGGTTGCCCTCCCCGGCGCCGGTGGTGCCGCCCGCGACGGGGCCGCGGTCGACGACGGCTACGGAGAGTCCGGCGCGGGTGGCGTAGTAGGCACAGGCGGCTCCGACGACGCCCGCGCCGATGATGACGGCGTCCAGGGGCGCGTCCGTGGGTGGTCTGTTGGGCACGGCAGTAATATGTCACATTCTTTATCGGTCATCCAGGGTGTGGCCGGACCGGTCCCGCCCCCCGTCGAACGGGACCGGTCGGCGCTCGATCAGCTGCGGAGCGGGCCCTCGCAGCTGTAGCTCGACGTGCCCGCGACCTTGTTCGACCAGATCTCCACGGCGCCGAAGGAACAGTTCATGTCGGCGAGGTTGTTGGAGACCGCCCCCGCCCGGTCGAGGATGAAGTAGTCGACCGTCTCGGACATGTCCTTGAAGTTCTGGTCGTCGCTGCGCCAGTTCTTCAGGTTCGCGGTGATGCGGCCCGTACAGGTGAAGCGGCGCTTGCCGGGGTCGCCGTTCTCCACGCAGTCGGGGGTGTTGTAGGTGGCGGACGCGAAGGAGGACTTCACCGACGCGAGCGCGGAGTCGCGCAGCCGGTCGTTGGCGGTGAAGACGGTGTTCGGCACGTACAGGTCGTTCACCTTGGCGATCTGCGCGTCCAGGAACTTGTCGTAGTCGCGCTGGAGGTAGCTGTCCGAGCCCATCCGCACGCGCCAGGCGTCGTAGCCCGCCACGTCGTTCGCGCGCAGGTGGGTGTACATCTCGCGCAGCGCCGAGGGCTTCTCGTTCCACAGGAACTCGAAGAACGTGCCCGCGTAGTTGTAGAAGCGGAAGCCGTCGCCGTCGTAGGTCGCGCTGAGCAGCTGCTGGACGCTCATCCGCGGCCCGCCACCGGCGGTGTCGTTCATGACCCCCTTGACCAGGGACTTGCGGACGGCGATGCCGTTGTCGCGGGTGGCGCCGTCGAAGAACTCCGCGGTGCCCTCGTCCATGGCCGTCGTGCGGTCGTTCTCGTACCAGGGGCCCTGGCCGAAGAAGCCGGGCACGGCGTAGCGGCCGTTGAGGTAGTGGGTGTACTCGTGGCGGAACAGCTCCTCCAGCGTGAGGGAGGAGTCCTGGGGCACCCGGCGCTGGTAGGTGTAGAAGGTGGCGCCGTTCTCGATGTAGACGCCGCCGTTGTTGGTGCCCATGCCGGTGAGGATCGGGTGGTAGTTCTCGTAGTCGGCGCGGGAGGCGTACAGCACGATGTTCAAGGTGGTGTTGGGGTCGCCGGCGAGCGGCTGGTCGGTCCCGAGCACCCGGTGGAACTGGGTCTTGACCTGCTTGCTCGCGTAGTAGAGCTGGTCGACGGTGGCCCGGTCGAGGGCGGTGCGGACCTTGATGCCGCCGTTGTCGTAGGAGTAGGTGTTGGGGAAGAGCTGCTTCTCGATGTCCTCCTTGCACACCCCGTACTGCTTGCAGGCGTTGTAGGTGTTGAGCCAGGACACCACCTTGGCCCACTGCTCGCTGCCGTTGCCGAAGGTCGCCCTGACCGGTTCGAGCAGGGCGCCGAGGTCGGCGGATATCTGCGCCTGCAGGCCCTCGACCTGGCCGAACCGCCCGTACTCGCTGATCGCGTCGCGCGCCGCCCAGGCGTTGACGGTGCCCTTCAAGTGACCGTAGCCCGCGTAGGCCTTGAACGCGGCGCGGTAGGCGGGGTCGGCCGCGACCGCCGCGTGGAAGGCGGCGTCGTTGTTGCCCGGATAGACGCCCAGGTAGTTCACGGACAGACCGGCCAGGACCGCGCCCGCCCAGGAGGCGTCCAGGTTGGTCTGCGGGTGCGCCGGGTCCAGGGTGACCAGGACCTTCTTGATCAGGCCCACCTGGTGCTGGCGCAGGCCCGGGGCGCTGCCGGCGTAGAGGGCCTCGCGCAGGGTGCGGGCGTTGGAGGCGCTGACGTCGAAGGTGCGGGCGGCGGCGCCGAAGTCGGCGATCGCGCGGCGCATGGCGTCGACCGTCGGGGCGTCGGTGACGTCGATCTCGGTGCGCGAGTAGTCGTGGTAGGCGACCGCGTGCAGGTAGGTGAACATCTCCTCCAGGTGCGAGGAGTTCCGGCCGTCGTGCGCGGCGGCCAGGCTCGATATCCGCCGGGACACGGCCTGGACGTGGGCGTCGGACATCACCGGGGCGAGCCGGGCGTCCCAGGTCCAGATGAGCCCGCGCAGGCAACCGTCTGCGGTGACCGCGGAGTCGCCGAGGAAGTCGGCGAACTGCTCCGGGCTCAGGCCCGTGATGCCGTCGAGGGTGCAGGGGACGCCCGCGGTCACCAGGGCGCTCGGGGCGGCGCCCCGGGCCGTCGCCCCGCCCGCCTTCTCCGCGCCGCGGTCGGCGAGTTGGGTCGCGCTCGGGGCGGGGGCCGGGGCGGGACCCGCGATCCTGCCCGGCTCCTGGCCGGTGCCCGGCGCGGGGGCCGGGGCGTTGGTGAGCGCCGGGGCGCTGGCGAGGCGGTCGACCTCGTCGAAGGGGTTCTGACCGGCCGGGGCCTGGGCCGGGGCGGCGGGCGTGCCCGAGGCGAACGTCGCGGGGACCGGGGCGGAGCCGGTACCGGCCGTCTGGGCCACGACCTGGCCCGCGGAGGCGAGCAGGGTCACCGTGACGGCGGCGGCGAGGAGGGACGTACGCACAGCTCTGTGCTGGGACACCGGGAACTCCTGGTTGCGGTGAGGGAGGTGGGGGAGGTGCAACTGCCCTGATTCACACGGCGTTTGACGGGGATTAACTGGCCGCCGTGTGACCTGTAACATAGTAATGTGAAATTGCACTGACAACCCCTGTGCGCCCACCAGTTCACGCCTTCCCAGGGAGCTTTCGTGACCGACCGCATCTCCCGCCTCAATACGGGCAGCCACGATCTGCCCGTATCGGCCGAGTTGTCCGCCTTCATGTCCGGAAACTGGTCCGCCTCACCCCTGCCGACCGACGCCCGGGTCGCCGCGCACGCGGTCACCCCGGCCCGGCGCGCCCGTCTGTCGGCCCGCTTCCCGGGCGAACGGCTGCTCGTCCCGGCGGGCGAACTCAAGGTCCGCTCCAACGACTGCGACCACCGCTTCCGCCCGCACAGCGCCTACGCCTGGCTCACCGGCCTGACCGGCGAGGACCAGGTGGGCCACGTGCTGGTGATGGAACCGGCCGGGCCGCAGGGGCACGAGGCCGTCCTGTACCTGCGCCCGCGCTCGGCGCGCACCGACGGGACCGAGGAGTTCTACCGGGACCGCCGCTACGGCGAGTTCTGGGTCGGCCGGCGCCCCGACCTCGCCGAGGCCGAGCGGCTCACCGGCATCCGCTGCGCCCACCTGGACACCCTGGGCACCCCCGACGCCCGCGACGCCTCGCGCGATCCGGCGCTCGCCACCGCCCTCTCCGAGCTGCGCCTGGTCAAGGACGCCTGGGAGGTGGGCCAGTTGCAGCTCGCCGTCGACCACACGAGCGCCGGTTTCGAGGACGTCGTGCGGGCGCTGCCGCGCGCGCTGGCCCACCCGCGCGGCGAGCGCTGGATCGAGGGGGTCTTCGGGCTGCGCGCCCGCGCCGAGGGCAACGGCACCGGCTACGACACGATCGCGGCCTCCGGCGCGCACGCGTGCGTGCTGCACTGGATCCACAACGACGGCCGACTGAACCGGGACGAACTCCTGCTCCTGGACGCGGGCGTGGAGACCGACACCCTCTACACCGCCGACGTCACCCGCACCCTCCCTCTCTCCGGCCGCTTCTCACCCGTGCAGCGGCAGGTGTACGAACTGGTGCTGGCCGCGCAGGACGCGGGCATCGCGGCCCTGCGCCCCGGGGCCAGCTTCCGCGACTTCCACCGGGCCGGGATGCGGGTCATCGCCGAGGGGCTCGCCGACTGGGGCGTCCTGAAGGACGCGGAGGGGGACCTGCACCGCCGCTACACCCTGTGCAGCAGCGGCCACATGCTGGGGCTGGACGTCCACGACTGCGCACAGGCGCGCCAGGACGCCTACCTGGACGGGGTGCTGGAGGAGGGGCAGGTCCTCACCGTGGAGCCCGGCCTCTACCTCCAGCCGGACGACGAGACGCTCCCGGCGGAGCTGCGGGGCATCGGCGTGCGGATCGAGGACGACCTGGTCATCACCGCGCAAGGAGCGCGCCTGATGTCGGGCGCGCTCCCCCGCACGGTCGCGGGCATCGAGGAGTGGATGGGGACGCTGATGGAGGGCTGACCCCGCGGGGTCCAGACCGCCCTACCGGCCGCCGCGCCACCCGGCGTCGTGGTTCCAACCACTGTTGTCCCAGTTGCCGTTGCCGTCGTTGTTCCAGTTCCCGTCGTGGTTCCAGTTCCCGTCGTCGTGGTTCCAGTGGTCGTTGTTCCAGCTGCTGTTGTCCCAGTTGCCGTCGTGGTTCCAGCTGCTGTTGTCCCAGCCGCTGTCGTGGTTCCAGTTGCCGTCGTGGTTCCAGTTGCTGTCGCCGCTGTTGTCCCAGCACCAGCTGGGACGGTCGTCCCCGCGCGAGGGGTCGCAGCAGGTGCGCCAGTCCTGGCCGCGCCAGTTGTCGGAGCACCACCAGGTCTGCGGCTGGGTCTGTGGGGCGGTCTGCGGAAGGCCCGCGGCGACGGCGCTGCCGAGGGGGGCCAGGCCCAGCAGGATTCCGGCGGCTCCGGCGACGATGGCCGGGGCGATCGCACGGCGCATGTCCATGCACCTCCGAGTATCGGAGAGGAACTACAAGAAAAGGGGCATATCAACCCTAGGCGAGGAGTGCGATGCCGTCGAGTTCGACCATCGCCTGCTCGTCCCAGAGCCGGGTGGTGCCGATGACGGCCATCGCCGGATAGTCGCGACCCGCCAGCCGGTGCCAGATGCGGCCCAGCTCCGGGGCGCAGGCCCGGTACTCCGCCACGTCCACCGCGTACACGGTCACCCGCGCCAGGTCGGCGGGGGTGCCGCCGGCGGCCGCGAGGGCGGCCAGCAGGTTCCCCAGGGCCCGCTCGAACTGCTGCGGCAGGGTGTCCCCCACCACCTTGCCCGCCGCGTCGAGCGCCGTCTGGCCCGCCAGCAGGACCAGCCGGGACCCGGTGGCCGCCACCGCGTGCGAGAAACCGGTCGCCGGGGAGAGCCCGGGCGGGTTGATGCGTTCGATCACCGGTCCACCCCCGCCGGGCCGTGCCCCGCCTGCCCGCCGTACAGCGATCGCGCGATGATCGTGCGCTGCACCTCGCTCGCCCCTTCGTAGATCCTCGGCGCCCGCACCTCCCGGTACAGGTGTTCCAGCAGGTGGCCGCGCTGGAGCGCGACCGCGCCGTGCAATTGGACCGCGTGGTCGACGACGTACTGCGCCGTCTCCGTGGCCAGCAGTTTCGCCATCGCCGCCCGCCGCGGCACGTCCGGCGAGCCGCTGTCCGCGTCGTACGCCCCGGCCGCCGCGTAGACGAGCAGCCGGGCGGCCTCCGTGCGGGTGGCCATCTCGGCGACCCGGTGGGCCACCGCCTGGAGGTCGCCGAGCACGCCGCCGAAGGCGGTGCGGTGCGCGGTGTGCGCCAGCGTCGCGTCCAGGGCCGCCCGGGCCATGCCGACGGCGAAGGCGCCCACGCTGGGCCGGAAGCGGTTGAGGGTCTCCATGGCGACCCGGAAGCCGCGGCCCGGCTCGCCCAGCAGGTCCTCGGGTCCCACCGGCACCCCGTCGAAGCGCAGGGCGCCGATGGCGTGCGGGGAGAGCATGTCGAGCGCCTCGCCGCTCAGGCCGGGCCGGTCGGCGGGGACCAGGAAGGCGCTGACGCCCTTGGCGCCCGGCCCCTCACCCGTGCGGGCGAAGACGGTGTAGAAATCCGCTTCGGGGGCGTTGGAGATCCACCGCTTCTCCCCCGACAGCCGCCAGCCGCCGACCCCGTCCGGCCGCGCGGCCAGCGCCAGGGCCGCCGCGTCCGAACCGGCGCCCGCCTCGCTGAGCGCGAAGGCGGCGACGGTGCGACCCGCCCGTACGCCGGGCAGCCAGCGCTCGCGCTGCGCCGCGCTCCCGGCGCTCAGCACCGGGTGCGCCCCCAGCCCCTGGAGGGCCAGGGCGGTCTCGGCCTCGGTGCAGCCGTAGGCGAGGGACTCCCGCAGCAGGCACAGCTCCAGCGCGCCCGCGCCGAAGACGCGCTCCAGCAGGCCGTGTTCGCCGAGCGCCGCCAGCAGCGGCCGGTTGACGCGCCCCGGTTCACCTTTTCCGGCGAGCGGGACGAGCCGCTCCGCTGCCAGCGCGCGCAATCGCTCGCACCATTGTTCCTGTTCCGGGTCGAGCGCGAATCCGGCCATCCGATGCCTCAGTTCTCCGCTTGGGCCACTGGGATCCTGCCGTACCAGTCTTATCGCGTGCGGTTGACTGTCGTCACCATCACGATACGCTCGTGACGCGTCCGCACGGCCGGCACCACCCCATCCGGGACCGTCGCAAGGGGGCGAACCCGCCTTGAAGCTCATGCCTTCCGCCCATGCCGACACCTTTGCCCGTGACCACCTGCCGCCCGACCACGAGTGGCCGGAGCTGCTCTTCCAGCTGCCGGAACTGGCCTATCCGGACCGGCTGAACTGCGGGGCCGAGCTGCTCGACGCCACGGTCGCCCGGTTCGGCGCCGACCGACCGGCCTTCCGCACCGGCTCCGGCGAGGTCTGGTCGTACGGCGAGCTGCGCGAGCGGGTGGACCGCCTCGCCCACGTGCTCACTGTCGATCTCGGCGTGGTCCCCGGCAACCGCGTGCTGCTGCGCGGACCCACCGGGCCCTGGCTCGCCGCGTGCTGGCTGGCGGTCATGAAGGCGGGGGCGGTGGCCGTCACCGTCCTGGCCCAGCAGCGGTCCCAGGAACTGGCCACGGTGTGCGAGATGGCCGAGGTCCGGCACGCCCTGTGCCACGCGGACGTGACGGCGGACCTGGCCCGGGCCGAGGTGCCCGGGCTGCGGATCACCCCCTACGGCGGCGAGGACCCCGACGACCTGCTGCGACTGGCCGAGCGCAGCCCCGCCACGCCGTACCGCGCCGTGGACACCTCGGCCGACGACGTGGCGCTGATCGCCTTCACCTCGGGCACCACCGGGCGGCCCAAGGGCTGCATGCACTTCCACCGGGACGTGCTGGCGGTGGCCGACACCTTCTCCCGGCAGGTCCTGCGGCCGCGGCCGGACGACGTCTTCACCGGCAGCCCGCCGCTGGGCTTCACCTTCGGCCTGGGCGGGCTGGTGGTCTTCCCGCTGCGGGCGGGGGCCTGCGCGCTGCTGCTGGAGCAGGCGGGGCCGCGGATGCTGCTGCCGGCGCTCGCCGAGCACCGGGTGACCGTGCTGTTCACGGCCCCCACCGCCTACCGGGCGATGCTGGACGAGCTGGCGGCGTACGACATCTCGGCGCTGCGGCGCTGCGTCTCGGCGGGCGAGAACCTCCCCGCCGCCACCTGGCACGAGTGGTACGAGCGCACCGGCCTGCGCATCATCAACGGCATCGGCGCCACCGAGCTGCTGCACATCTTCATCTCCGCGGCCGACGGGGACATCCGCCCCGGTACCACCGGCCGGGTGGTGCCGGGCTGGCAGGCGCGGGTGGTGGACGGCGCGGGCCGGGAGGTGGCCGACGAGGAACCGGGGCTGCTGGCGGTGCGCGGTCCGGTCGGCTGCCGGTACCTGGCCGATCCGCGGCAGGGCGAGTACGTGCGGGACGGCTGGAACGTCACCGGTGACACCTACGTCCGCGACCGCGACGGGTACTTCCGCTACGTCGCCCGCGCCGACGACATGATCATCTCGTCCGGTTACAACATCGCGGGCCCGGAGGTCGAGGAGGCCCTGCTGCGCCACCCGGACGTGGTCGAGGCGGCGGTGGTCGGCCGCCCGGACGAGCGACGCGGTCAGATCGTGGTCGCCTACGCGGTGGCCCGGCCCGGCGCCGAGCCGTCCGAGGAGGAGCTGCGCGCCTTCATGCGGGCGGAGCTGGCCCCCCACAAGTGCCCGCGCGCCTTCGTCTTCCTGAGCGCGCTCCCGCGGACTCCCACGGGGAAGCTGCAGCGCTACCGGCTGCGCGATCTAGAGTGATCCCGTGGCCGAGCAGCACACCCCACGATCCTTGATCGTCACCTTCTACGGCGCCTACGGGCGCACCTTCGACGGGCCCGTCCCGGTGTCCGCCCTGATCCGCCTCCTGGGCGCGGCCGGGGTGGACGCCCCGGCGGTCCGCTCCTCGGTGTCCCGGCTCAAACGGCGCGGGTTCGTCCTCCCGGCGCGCGGGGCGGACGGCGCGGCGGCGTACGACCTCTCGGAGGAGGCCCGGCAGCTGCTGGCGGACGGCGACCGGCGGATCTACTCCGGCGCCGGTGGCGACGGCGGCGGCGAGTGGCTGCTGGCCGTCTTCTCCGTGCCCGAGGAGGAGCGGCACAAGCGCCACCTGCTGCGCTCGCGCCTGGCCCGGCTCGGTTTCGGCTCGGCCGCGCCGGGCGTGTGGATCGCCCCGGCGGCGCTGCACGACGAGACCCGGCACACCCTGGAGCGGCTCCAACTGACCCCGTACGTGGACCTGTTCCGCGGCGCGCACCTCGGCTTCGCCGCCACCGCGCAGGCGGTGTCCCGCTGGTGGGACCTGGCGGGCCTGGCCAAGCAGCACGAGGAGTTCCTCGGGCGGCACGAACCGGTGCTGCGCGGCTGGCTGTCGGGGCCCGGGCCGTCGGCCGAGCAGGCCTACCGCGACTACCTGCTGGCGCTGGACTCCTGGCGGCGGCTGCCGTACGCCGACCCCGGCCTGCCCCGCGAGCTGCTGCCCTCCGACTGGCCGGGCGAGCGCGCGGCGGCGGTCTTCGCGGAGCTGCACGCCCTGCTGTGGGAGCGCGGGGCCGCCTTCGTCCGGCCCGGGTCACCGGAAAACTGAGGTGCCCGGGCCCGCCGCTCCCCCGCACAATGGCCCATGACCTGGACTTTCACTGAGGACCTGACGGCCTACCTGGATGCGGCGGGCGCGGTGGTCGCCGCGGATCCCGTGTCCAACACCCTCCTGCTGACCACCGCGGACGCGCTGCGGCGGCGCGGTACGCACGCCTTCGGCGACGGCACCCCGTACTTCGGCTGGTGGACCGACCCGGACGGGGTGGTCCGGGCCGGGCTGGTGTGCACCCCGCCCAACCCGCTGCTGGTGGGATCGCTGCCGGGCCCGGCGCTGAGCGCGCTGGCGGCCGCCCTGCACACCGAGCCGCTGCTGGCCGGGGTGGCCGGCTTCAACGCCCGGCGGGCGGACGCGCGGGTGCTGACGGAGGCCTGGGGGCGGCCGGTCGACGTCGAGGAGAACCGGCTGTTCCGGCTGGGCACCCCGGTGGCGCCGGACCCGGCGCCCGAGGGTGCGGTGCGGCGGGCCGCCGAGGAGGACCTGCCGCTGCTGCTGGAGTGGTTGGGCGCCTTCGCCGACGAGGCCGACACCCCGCGGGCCGGTGCGCCCTGGGTGCGCGACCGGCTGGGCTACGGAGGGGTGCTGCTGTGGCAGGACGCGGCCGGGACGCCGGTCTCCATGGCGAGCTTCTCGCGACCGCAGGCCGGGGCCGCGCGGGTCGGCCCCGTGTACACCCCGCCCGGCGCCCGTGGGCGCGGCTTCGGTGCGGGGGCGACGTACGCGGCCACGCTGGGGGCGCGGGCGGCGGGTGCGGCCGAGGTGATCCTGTTCACCGACCTCGCCAACCCCACCAGCAACCGCCTCTATCCGAGGCTCGGTTACGCCCCGACCGGCGACCGCTCGGTGGTCCTGGCCCGCCGGGAGCCCACCCCGACCCCGTAGGGCACCGCCGCCCCGGTCACGGCACTAGCCGCGGCCGGTGGGGGGTGGGCGGCTGCCCGCGCGGTAGGGGGCGGGCCAGGGGGCGGCCGGGCCCGCGTAGTCCTGTTCGGCGGCGGCGTGCAGGGTCCAGTGGGGGTCGTACAGGTGCGGGCGTCCCAGGGCGCACAGGTCCGCACGGCCCGCGAGCAGCAGGGAGTTGACGTCGTCCCACGAGGAGACCGCGCCCACGGCGATGACCGGGACGCCCAGTGCGTTGCGGATCCGGTCGGCGTAGGGGGTCTGGTAGGAGCGGCCGTACTCGGGCTCCTCCTCGGCGACGACCTGGCCGGTGGAGACGTCGATCGCGTCCGCGCCGTGGGCGGCGAAGGCCGCCGCGATGGCCACCGCCTCCTCGGCGGAGGTGCCGCCGGGCGCCCAGTCGGTCGCCGAGACGCGGACGGTCATGGGGCGGTCGGCGGGCCAGACCTCGCGGACCGCGTCGAAGACCTCCAGCGGGAAGCGCATCCGGGCGGCGGGCGAGCCGCCGTAGGCGTCGGTGCGGTGGTTGGTCAGCGGCGAGAGGAACCCGGAGAGCAGGTAGCCGTGGGCGCAGTGCAGTTCGAGCAGGTCGAAGCCGCAGCCGGCCGCGCGGACCGCGGCGTCCCTGAACAGGTCCCGTACACCGGCCAGTTCGGCGGCGCCCAGCTCGTGCGGGACCTGGGAGACGCCGGGCCGGTACGGGAGCGGGGAGGCGGCGACGAGCGGCCAGTTCGCGGTGCCCGCCCCGGGGTCGAGCGGTTCGTCCATGCCCTCCCACATGCGGCGGGTGGATCCCTTGCGGCCCGAGTGCCCGAGCTGGACGCCGAGCGCGGTGCCGGGCGCCGAGGTGTGCACGAAGTCGGCGATCCGGGTCCAGGCGGCGGCCTGTTCGTCGGTGTACAGGCCGGCGCAGCCGGGGGTGATCCGGCCCTCGGCGCCGACGCAGACCATCTCGGTCATGACCAGGCCCGCGCCGCCGAGGGCCCGCGCGCCGAGGTGGACGAGGTGGAGGTCGCCGGGGACGCCGTCGGTGGCGCTGTAGATGTCCATCGGGGAGACCACCACGCGGTTCCTCAGGGTCAGGCCGCGCAGCCGGTACGGGGTGAACATGGGCGGGGTCGCCGGGTCGGGGCAGCCGAAGTCCCGTTCGACGGCGCGGGTGAAGCGCTCGTCGCGCAGCCGCAGGTTGCCGTGGGTGACCCGGCGGCTGCGGGTCAGCAGGTTGAAGGCGAACTGCCGGGGCGGCTGGTCGACGTATCCGGCGAGTTCCTCGAACCAGCGCATGCTGGCGGCCGCCGCGCGCTGGGTGCTGGCGACGGCCGGGCGGCGCGCGGCCTCGTAGGCGGCGAGGGCGGCCGGCACGTCGGCGGGTTCGGGTCGTTCCCGGACGGCCTCGGCGAGGGCGAGGGCGTCCTCGACGGCGAGCTTGGTGCCCGAGCCGATGGAGAAGTGGGCGGTGTGCGCGGCGTCCCCGAGGAGGGTCACGTTCCCCTGGGACCAGCGGTCGTTGACGACCGTCCGGAAGGCCGTCCAGGCGGAGCGGTTGCCGCGCAGCGCGCGCCCGCGCAACGCCTCGCTGAAGGTCTTGGCGCAGCGGGAGGCCGATTCGGTCTCGTCGCAGAGGTCGAGCCCGGCGGCCCGCCAGACCTCCTCCCGCATCTCGACGATGACGGTCGAGGCGTCGGCGCGGTAGGGGTAGCCGTGCAGCTGCATGACGCCGTGTTCGGTCTCGGCGATCTCGAAGCGGAAGGCGTCGAAGGCGAAGTCGGCGGCGAGCCAGATGTACCGGCTGCGGCCGGTGTCCAGCCGGGGGCGGAAGGTGTCGGCCCCGGCCTCCCGGGTGGCGCTGTGCACTCCGTCGGCGGCGACGACCAGGTCGTACGTCGCCCCCAGCGCCTGGGCCGCGGGCAGTCGGGTGTGGAAGCGGAGCCGGACGCCCAGCTCGGCGCAGCGGGCGTGCAGGATCTCCAGGAGCCGGCGGCGGCCCAGGGCGGCGAAGCCGTGGCCGCCGGAGGTGAGGATCCGGCCGCGGTGGACGACGTCGACGTCGTCCCAGCGGACGAACTCGGCGGACAGGGCGGCGTAGACCTCGGTGTCGGCGCGTTCGATGCCGCCGAGGGTCTCGTCGGAGAGCACCACGCCGAAGCCGAAGGTGTCGTCGGCGGCGTTGGCCTCCCACACCTCGACCCGGTGTCCCTGCCGGGCCAGCAGAGCGGCGGCGTACAGTCCCCCCGGCCCCCCGCCCACGACAGCGACCTTCATGGCGCTACCTCCCCCTCCACTGGGGTGGCCGCTTCTCGGTGAAGGCGGCATGGAATTCGGCGTAGTCCGCGCCGTTCATCAACAGGGCCTGGGTGGCCGCGTCCAGCTCCACGGAGGCCGCCAGCGGCATGTCGAGTTCGGCGGTGAGCAGGGCCTTGGTCTGGGCGTGGGCGAGGGCGGGGCCGCCGGCGAGGCGCTCGGCGAGTTCGGCGGCGCGCTGGTCGGCCTTGCCCTCTTCGGTCAGTTCGCTGAGCAGGCCGATGCGTTCGGCCTCGGCGGCCCGGACGGTTTCGCCGAGCATCAGCAGTCGGGTGGCGTGGCCGAGTCCGACGACCCGGGGCAGCAGGTAGGCGGCGCCCATGTCGCCGCCGGAGAGGCCGACCCGGGTGAAGAGGAAGGCGAACCGGGCGGTGGGGTCGGCGATCCGGAAGTCGGCGGCGAGGGCGAGCACCGCACCCGCTCCGGCGGCTACCCCGTGTAGCGCGGCGATGACGGGGAAGGGGCATTCACGGATGGCCCGGACGACCTGTCCCGTCATCCGGTTGAAGTCGAGGAGCTGCGCGGTGTCCATCGCGAGCGTGGCGCCGATGATCTCGTCGACGTCGCCGCCGGAGCAGAAGCCGCGGCCTTCGCCGCCGAGCACGAGGGCGCGCACCGATCTCTCGCGGGAGAGTTCGGACAGCAGGTCGCGCAGGTCGGCGTAGGCGCCGAAGGTGAGCGCGTTCAGCTTGTCGGGACGGTCGAGGGTCACGGTGGCCACGCCGTCCTGGCGGGTCAACCGGATGTGGCGCCACCGTTCGGTGGCTGCTGCGGAACCGGTGAAGGGGCTCACACGGTGACCGTATCACCGGATCGTGACTGTCGTCAGGGAAACGCGACACAGGAGGGAGACGTCATGTCGGCACGACACGGGTCCGAAGGTCCCTCGCGGAGGGATCGCTGGTCCCCCGCGCTTGCGCCGGGGTGCCCTACGCCCCGGGAGTTCCACTTCGTATCGTTGAAACCAGGATCTCTTCGTCAGACCCCTCGCCAACCCCCTCGACGGAACGGACGGACGCGCATGCCCGACGCCTCCGCGTGGCGGATCACCCTTCCGCACACGACCGCGGCCGTACCGATCGCCCGCGCCCTGGTCCGCACCGCGCTGGCCGAGATCGAGGCGTCCGCGGACAGCGACACCGCCGAGCTGCTCACCGCCGAGCTGGTCGCCAACGCCGTCGAACACACCAGCCCCGACGCCCCCATCGAGCTCGTCGTGGAACTCCTGGCGAACGGCTGCCAGGTCGAGGTGCACGACGGCGACCCCCGACTCCCCGCGGACCTGCGCCCGCGGCAGCCGGACCCCTGGCAGGAGCACGGCCGCGGCCTGCTGCTGATCCGGGCCCTCAGCTCCGCCTGCGGCCACCGGGCCACCGCGCACGGCAAGGCCGTCTGGTTCACGCTGCCCGCGCGACCGCCCGCCGCCCTGCGCTGATCACGGCCGCGGCGGCTCGGCTGCGACTTCGACTACGGCTGCGACTTCGGCCACGACTACGGCTTCGCGAGCGTCGCGACCAGGACCGCCTTGATCGTGTGCAGGCGGTTCTCCGCCTCGTCGAAGACGACGGAGTGCGCGGATTCGAAGACCTCGTCCGTCACCTCCAGCGACTCCAGCCCGTGCTGCTCGTGGA
This sequence comes from Streptomyces sp. NPDC059917, assembly GCF_042730635.1. Lineage (NCBI taxonomy): Bacteria > Bacillati > Actinomycetota > Actinomycetes > Kitasatosporales > Streptomycetaceae > Streptomyces > Streptomyces sp. NPDC059917. The sequence continues at coordinate 93,431 of NZ_JBHWLC010000022.1, read as the reverse complement.
TCTCCCGGGCCACCTTGGTGCCCAGGTCGTGGAAGGCGGGCAGGCAGTGCATGAACTTGACGTCCGGGTTCCCCGTCGCGCGCAGCACGTCCATGGTCACGGCGTACGGCGACAGCGCCGCGATCCGCTCGTCCCAGACCTCCTTGGGCTCCCCCATGGAGACCCAGATGTCGGTGATGACGAAGTCGGCCTGGGCCACGCCCTCGGCGATCTCCTCGGTGAGGGTGATCCGGGCGCCGCTCGTGGCCGCGAGCTCGCGGGCGGCCGCCACGACCGACTCGGCGGGCCAGTAGGCGCGGGGCGCCACGATCCGCACGTCCATCCCGAGCAGGGCGCCGGTCACCAGATAGGAGTTGCCCATGTTGAAGCGGGCGTCGCCCAGGTAGGCGAAGGCGATCCGCTCCAGCGGCCGACCCGGGCAGTGCTCCGTCATGGTCAGGACGTCGGCGAGCATCTGCGTCGGGTGCCAGTCGTCGGTGAGCCCGTTGAAGACCGGGACACCGGCGTGCTCGGCCAGCTCTTCCACCGCGGCCTGGCTGTCGCCCCGGTACTCGATGCCGTCGAACATCCGGCCCAGCACCCGCGCGGTGTCCTTGACCGACTCCTTGTGGCCCATCTGCGAGCCGGAGGGGTCGAGGTACGTCGTGTGGGCGCCCTGGTCGGCGGCCGCCACCTCGAACGCGCAACGGGTGCGGGTGGAGGTCTTCTCGAAGATCAGCGCGATGTTGCGACCCCGGAGCCGGCGCTCCTCGACGCCCGCCCGCTTGGCGGCCTTGAGCTCGGCGGCCAGCGCGACCAGGCCGCGGAACTCGGCGGCGGTGAAGTCGAGCTCCTTGAGGAAACTGCGGCCGACGAGGTCGGTGGCCATGGGAAACGCTCCAGAGTCGCGGTGACAGGGGATACTGGAAGTCTATACGATCCTCTGCATTGATATACAGACCCCCGTATGCATCCCGCCCCCGCGACCGACGGCGGCCGCCCCCGCCCCCGGCCCCGCCCTCAGACCGCGTCGCGTTCGACGGGGCAGCTCATGCAGCGCGGCCCGCCGCGCCCCCGGCCCAGTTCGCTGCCCGGGATCTCGATCACCTCGATGCCCTCCTTGCGCAGGTGGGTGTTGGTCGTGACGTTGCGCTCGTAGGCGACCACCACGCCCGGCTCCACGGCCAGCACGTTGCAGCCGTCGTCCCACTGCTCCCGCTCCGCCGAGTGGACGTCCTGCGTGGCGGTGAGCACCCGGATGGAATCGAGTCCCAGAGCCGTCGCTATGGCCCGGTGCATGTGCTCCGGGGGGTGGTCGGTGACCTTGAGTTCCTGACCGTCGCCCCCCGGTTCGATCGTGTAGGAGCGGAGCATGCCGAGCCCCGCGTACTGGGTGAAGGTGTCCCCGTCGACCATCGTCATCACCGTGTCGAGGTGCATGAACGCCCGCCGCTTGGGCATGTCCAGCGCCACGATGGAGGTCGCCGAACCCGCGGCGAACAGGCCGCGCGCCAGCATCTCCACCGCCTGCGGGGTGGTCCGCTCGCTCATCCCGATCAACACGGCGCCGTTGCCGATGACCAGGACGTCGCCGCCCTCGATCGTCGAGGGGTAGTCGGCCTGGCCCTGGGTCCAGTAGTGGAAGGCGCCGGAGGCCGTGAAGAGGGGGTGGTGCTTGTAGATCGCCTCGAAGTGCACCGTCTCGCGCTGCCGGGCGGGCCAGCGCATCGCGTTGATGGACACGCCGTCGTAGATCCAGGCCGAGGTGTCGCGGGTGAAGAGGTGGTTCGGCAGCGGCCCGAGCAGGAAGTCGTCCAGTTCCAGGGCGTGGAAGCGCACCGAGACGGGCTCGTCGTGCCGCTCCAGGAACTCCCGCTTGGTCATCCCGCCGACCAGCGCATCGCCCAGTTCGGCGGAGGGCAGCGCCTCGAAGACGGTCCGCAGGTGGTCGGTGGCGAGGGGGCCGTACTCCTTCTCGTCGAAGACCCGGTCCAGCACGAGGCGGCGCGCCTCCGGGATGTCCAGGGATTCGCTCAACAGGTCACCGAAGAGGTGCACCTCCACGCCCCGGTCGCGCAGCACGTCCGCGAAACCGTCGTGCTCCTGCCGGGCCCGGCGCACCCACAGCACGTCGTCGAAGAGCAACGCGTCCTTGTTGCTCGGCGTCAGCCGCTTCAGCTCCAGATCGGGGCGGTGGAGGATGACGCGGCGGAGCCGCCCGGTCTCGGAGTCGACATGGAATCCCATGGCGTACACGTTCGCAGACCGGACGGCTTTTTGACGTGCCGTTGGCTCAGCGCAGGCCGAGCAGGGCCGAAGGGGCACCTCGCAGTTCCGGGGCGATCACTCCCAGCTTGGGGGCGACCACGTTCGGCAGGCCGAAGTTGTGCCCGTCGGGCATCGACAGGGGCGCTCCGACGATCACTCCGCCCGTGCGGGTGACCAGGTTCGTGGCGGGCGACTCGAGCGAACCCTCACCGTCGGTCTCGGGACGGCCCAGCAGGTTCGGCACCGGCGAGCTGATCCCGGTACGACCCAGCTCGGCGCCGATCGGGACGGTCGGCAGGAGCGGGGTGGGGAGCAGGTCCCCGGTGTGGTGCCGGGGCACGTCGGGCGCGCCCACGACCGGCACGGGCACCCCGGTGGCCACCCGCGGGGTGTCCACGCCGAGCGAGGTCTCCACGGCGTCGAGCGGGACACCCACCGGCACCGAGTCCGCGAGGGCCGGGCTCGCCGCACCCGCCGCGGCCATACAGGTCATGAGTGCCGCAAGGCTTCCGCGCGCGGTCATCTTCATATGTGACGTTCCGTCCTTCCAGGGTCGCGGACAATTCCGCTGCCCTGGAAGAACGATCCCGCCCGGTGTTTCCAGGGAGTTCCACGGCAAAGTTCCCCCATACGACCTAATCGGGAGCACGTGGGTTCACACGGATCGCGGCACCGGCCGACCGCTCACAGCCGTGGATCGACCGGTTCCGACTCCAGCGCCAGCACCGCGAAGACCGGCTCGTGCACCCGCCACAGCGGCTCGCCCGCGGCCAGTCGGTCCAGCGCCTCCAACCCGAGCGCGTACTCGCGCAGGGCGAGCGAGCGCTTGTGCCCGAGGAACCGCGCGCGCAGCCGCTCCAGGTGCTCCGGCCGCGTGTACTCGGGACCGTAGACGATCCGCAAGTACTCCCGCCCGCGCACCTTGAGCCCCGGCTGCACCAGCCGCGCGCGCCCGCCGCGCACGTACGCCGCCAGCGGTTTGACGACCATGCCCTCGCCGCCCTCCGTGGTGAGCCGCAGCCACCAGTCGGTGCCCGCCCGGACGGATTCCGCGTCGCCGGTGTCCACCAGGATCCGCTCGGTCCGGCGCAGCAGCGCGGCCTCGCCCGTCTCCTTCGCGCGCCGCTCGTCTGCCTCGACCAGCCGGTCCAGCCAGCGCAGTTGTTCGTCATGCGGGACGGCCGCCAGGGACCGGCCCGCGACCGCGAGCAGCTGGAAGGGGGCCAGCCGCACCCCGTCCAGGCCCTGCGTCGGCCAGCAGTAGCGCCGGTAGGCCTCGGTGAAGGCGGCGGCGTCGGCGGACCGCTGCCGCTGCCGGTCCGCGAGGTCGCCCACCTCCACACCGCGGGCCGCGGCCGCGTCCAGGGCGGCGAGCGCGTCGGGGAAGACGGCGCCGGCCGCCGCGCCCACGGCGGCGTACTGGTGGCGCAGCAGACCGGTGGACTTCAGCGACCAGGGCAGCAGTTCGCCGTCGAGGAGCATCCAGTCGGTGGCCAGCTCCTCCCACAGGCCGGCGCCGGTGACCGCGGCGCGCAGCCGTTCCAGCACCTCCTCGGTGAGGGCGGGATCGGTGAAGAAGGGCCGCCCGGTCCGGGTGTAGACGGAGCCGGTGACGCCGCCGGTGACGCCGAAGCGGGCCCGCGCCGCCGCGGCGTCCCGGCAGAGCAGCACCGTGGCGCGGGAGCCCATGTGCTTCTCCTCGCACACGACCCGTTCGACGCCGTCCGCGCGGTACTGCGCGAAGGCCTCGGCGGGGTGCTCCAGGTGGTCCTCCTCGGCGGACGCGGCGGTGGGGGCCATGGTCGGCGGGAGGTACGGGACGAGGCGCGGGTCCACCGCGAAGCGGCTCATCACCTCCAGGGCCGCCGCCGCGTTCTCCTCGCGCACGGTGACCCGGCCCAGGTGCCGGGTCTCCACCGTCCGGCGTCCCCGTACGTCGGCCAGGTCCAGCGGGCGGGCGTCCAGCCCGCCGGGTGCGTCGGCCACGAGGGGGCGCGCGGGCTCGTACCAGACCCGCTCGGCCGGTACGTCGACCAGCTCGCGCTCGGGCCAGCGCAGCGCGGTCATCCGGCCGCCGAAGACGACGCCGGTGTCGAGGCAGATGGTGTTGTTGATCCAGGTGGTGTCCGGGACCGGGGTGTGGCCGTAGACCACGGCGGCCCTGCCCCGGTAGTCCTCGGCCCACGGATAGCGCACGGGCAGCCCGAACTCGTCGGTCTCGCCGGTGGTTTCTCCGTACAGGGCGTGCGAGCGGACCCGGCCGGAGGTGCGGCCGTGGTACTTCTCGGGCAGACCGGCGTGCGCGACGACCAGCTTGCCGCCGTCGAGCACGTAGTGGCTGACCAGGCCCGCGATGAACTGCCGTACCCCGCGCACGAACTCCTCGTCCTCGCCGGCGAGCTGTTCGATGGTCTCGGCGAGGCCGTGGGTGTGCTGGACCTCGGCCCCCTTGAGGTAGCGGCCGAGCTTGTTCTCGTGGTTCCCGGGCACGCACAGGGCGTGGCCGGCCTCGACCATGCCCATCACGCGGCGCAGCACGCCGGGGCTGTCGGGGCCGCGGTCGACGAGGTCGCCGACGAAGACGGCGGTGCGGCCCTCGGGGTGGACCCCGTCCCGGTAGCCCAGTTCGGCGAGCAGGGTCTCCAGTTCGGAGGCGCAGCCGTGGACGTCACCGATGATGTCGAAGGGGCCGGTGAGGTGGGTGAGGTCGTTGTACCGCTTCTCCAGGACGACCTGGGCGGCGTCGACCTCCTCGACGGTGCGCAGGACGTGCACCTTGCGGAAGCCCTCGCGCTCCAGCCCGCGCAGCGAGCGGCGCAGGTCGCGCCGGTGGCGCTGGATGACCCGCCGGGGCAGCCCGGCCCGGTCGGGGCGCTCGGCGTTGCGCGCGGCGCACACCTCCTCGGGCAGGTCGAGGACGATCGCGAGGGGCAGCACGTCGTGGGCGCGGGCGAGCCGCACGAGCTCACGGCGGGCCTCCGGCTGGACGTTGGTGGCGTCGACGACGGTGAGCCGCCCGGCGGCGAGGCGCTTGCCCGCGATGTGGTGCAGGACCTCGAAGGCGTCCTTGCTGGCGCCCTGGTCGTTCTCGTCGTCGGCGACCAGGCCCCGGCAGACGTCGGAGGAGAGCACCTCGGTGGGCTTGAAGTGCTTGCGGGCGAAGGTGGACTTGCCCGAGCCGGTGGCCCCGATCAGGACGACGAGGCTGAGGTCGGTGACGGGCAGCGTGCGCGGTGCGGTGGCGGTCGTCGCCGCCGCTTCGGTGGTGCTCATGCGGTGTTGCCCTCCTTCGGGGCGGTGGTGGACGCGGGTGTTTCCCGCCGGTGGAAGACGGCCATCTGCGTGGGCGGGCCCACCTCGGGGTGGTCCGGGCCGACGGGCACGAAGTCCACGGCGTAGCCGAAGCGGGCGGCGACCCGCCCGGCCCAGTCGCGGAACTCGGCGCGGGTCCACTCGAAGCGGTGGTCCGCGTGCCGGACCGCCCCGGCGGGCAGCGTCTCCCAGCGGGCGTTGTACTCGACGTTGGGGGTGGTGACCAGGACCGTGCCGGGCCGGGCGGAGCCGAAGACGGCGTACTCCAGCGCGGGCAGCCGCGGCAGGTCGAGGTGCTCGATGACCTCGCTGAGCACGGCCGCGTCGTAGCCGGTCAACCGCTTGTCGGTGTAGGTGAGGGAGCCCTGCGTCAGCCGGACGCGCGCGCTCTGCCGCTCGCCCATCCGCTCCAGGTCCAGGCGCCGGGCGGCGATGGTCAGCGCCCGCACCGACACGTCCACGCCGACGATCTCGGTGAAGGACGCGTCCCCCATGAGGGCGCGGATCAACTGGCCCTGGCCGCAGCCGAGGTCGAGGACCCGGTGGGCGCCCGCGGCGCGCAGGGCGTCGAGGATCGCCGCGCGCCGCTGTACGGCGAGCGGCACGCACCAGTCGGCCTCCGGCGTCTCCCGCGGCGCGGGGTCGTCGAGTTCCTCGACCTCGCTGCCGTCGGACTCGGCGAGCCGGACCAGTTCCAGGCGTTCCAGCGCGTCCCGGGTGAGTCGCTTGGAGCGGGCCAGGTAGCGGCTGGTGATGATGCCGTGCTCGGGGTGCGCGGCGAGCCAACCGTCGCCGACCCGCAGCAGCTTGTCGACCTCGTCGGGGGCCACCCAGTAGTGCTTGGAGTCGTCGAGGACCGGCAGCAGGACGTAGAGCTGGCGCAGGGCGTCCGCGAGGCGCAGCTCCCCGTCGAGCACGAGGCGCACGTACCGGGAGTCGCCCCACTGCGGGAAGCGGGTGTCGAGGGGTACGGGCGTGGCCTCAATCGCGCTCCAGCCGAGCGGGCCGAAGAGCCGGCGGACCAGCTCCGGGCCGCCGCGCGCGGGCAGTACGGGGATCTCCACGCGCAACGGGCGCACCTGTTCGGTGAGTTCGGGGCGGGCGGCGCAGCGGGAGTTCAGCGCGCTGCGGAAGACGGCGCCGAGGGCGACGGCGAAGAGGGACGAGGCGGCGTAGGGGCGGTCGTTGACGTATTGCGCGAGCGCGGCGTCGGGCGCCCCGCCCCGACCCCGGCCCCGACCTCGGCGCACGAGGGCGACGGGGTCCACCTCCAGCAGCAGCGCCGCGGTGCAGCGCTCGGGCGTCGCCTCGGGGTAGAGGACGTGCGCGGTGCCGTGGGAGGTGCTGAACGCCTGTGCCTTCTGCGGGTGCTTGTGCAGCAGGAAGCCCAGGTCAGTGGCTGGTTTCTCGGCGTCGCCGGTGGTCGTGATCGTCATGAACATGCGCTTCAGTATGTGCAGCGCGCGCGAGCGCGGACAATGCGTTTTAGCGGCCGCGGATCCCTCGCGCGGCCGGTGCGGACGACCAGTGGAGGCGATCCCATCCCGACCCCTTCGGACCCCACGTCGGACCCCACGTCGGACCCCGCGCCGAAGGCCTTGCCGAAGGCCGCTCCGTCGCGGTGGGTGGTGAGGTCGGCGGTGGGGCCCGTGGTGCGGTCGGTGGTGCGTCGTCGGCGGGCCGCTCCCGCGCTCCTGGCGCTCGTCCTCCTCGCGGCCGGGGACGTCCGGGGTGCCTCCGGCGCCGCCGGTCGGCACGTGCCCGAGAGCGCGCGGGAGTACCTGGCGCGGGCGCTGGACGTGATGCAGGAACGTTCCGTGCACCGGAACGGGATCGACTGGCCCCGGGTGCGGCGGGACGCCCACGCGCGGGCCGCATCGGCGCGCACCCCGGCGGAGACCTATCCCGCGATCGTCGCGGCGCTCACGGACCTCGGCGACCACCACAGTTCCTTCCTCACCCGCACGGAGGCCGAGATCACCCTGGGCGGGACCGAGGACGCCGACGCCTTCGCCGGTCTCACCGGCCGCCGCCTGCCCGGCGCGGTGGGCTACCTGGCGCTCCCCGCCGTCGTCGGGTCCCCGAAGACCTTGGACCGGTACGTGCGCCAGGGGCGCGCCGCGGTCAAGGACGCGGAGCGGGAGGGAGCCGCCTGCGGGTGGATACTCGACCTGCGGCAGAACGGCGGCGGGAACGTGTGGCCGATGTTCGCCGTCGCGGCGCCGCTGCTGGGCGAGGGCGCGGTGGGGTCGTTCGTCTTCCCGGACGGCAGCCGCACGCCGTGGTACGTGAAGAACCGCAGGCCGGGCCTGAACGGCGAGGAGTCCCCCTGGGGGCCCTCGGATCCGGTGGGGACCCCGGACCCCGCGGTCGCCGTGCTGACCGACGGCGGGACCGCCAGCGCCGCCGAGGCCCTCCTCATCGCCTTCAAGGGCCGCCCGAACACCCGGACCTTCGGGAGCGCTACGTACGGCGTACCGACGGGCAACGACGGGTTCCCGCTCTCCGACGGCGCGGTCATCAACCTGACCACCGCGCTGGACGCCGACCGCGGCGGGCGGACCTACGATCGGGCGGTTCCGCCCGACGTGGAAGTCCCCACCTTCCGCCCGGACATCGGCACGGACCGCGACGAGCCCCTGCGGGCCGCGACCGGGTGGCTGACGGGCCGCGCCCCCTGTCGGCAGGGGTGACGCGGCCGCCGTTCAGCCGCTGGCCGCCAGGGCGGCGATCCGCCGCGGGCCCACTCCGCAGCAGCCGCCGATCAGGCGGGCGCCCGCGCGCCGCCAGTGCGCGACCGGCCAGTCGGCCGTGCCCGAGGCGTCGTTCGGGTACGCGAGCAGCGGTTTCGAGGTGGTGCGGGCCGCCGCTTCCAGGGCGGGCAGGACGTCGGACGCCGCGCAGCAGTTGACCCCGACCGCGATCACCTCGGGCGCGGCCGCCGCCAGGGCGAAGGCCTCGGCGAGCGGTTGGCCGGCCCGGGTGCGCTCCCCCGCCACCGTGTACGACAGCCAGGCCCGCGCCCCGGTCCCGGCCAGCAACGACAGCAGTGCCCGCGCCTCGTCGGTGTCCGGGACGGTCTCCAGGGCCAGGACGTCGGCCCCGGCCGCCAACAGGGCCTCGATGCGGGGGCGGTGGAAGTCGGCCAGCTCGCGCACGCTCAGCCCGTAGCGGCCGCGGTACTCGGAACGGTCCGCCAGCACGGCCCCGTAGGGGCCGACCGACGCCGCCACCCACACCTCGTGCTCCACGGCCCGCGCCGCCCGGTCGGCCAGTGTGACGGCCTCGCCCAGCAGGGCCGTGGTCCGGCGGCGGTCGTAGCCGTGGCGGGCGAAGGCCGCGTAGTCCACCTGGTAGCCGGCGGTGATCAGCACCTGGGCCCCCGCCCGCGCGTACGCCGTGTGCGCGGCGGCCACCTGCTCCGGCTGCTCGGCCAGCACGCGCGCCGACCACAGTCCGCCGGACAGGTCGCAGCCCTGGTCGGCGAGCTGGGTGCCGAGTCCGCCGTCCAGGGTCAACGTCCGCTCGCGCAGGGCGTCGGCCAGCGGGGTACGTGCGCGGGACATCGCGGGAGCTCCTCCTGCGGTGCGGGACGGCGGGCGAGGCGTCTCAGACGTGGTCGAAGGGTTCGGGATAGATGAATTCGCCCTGTATCGACCGATCGTATGCCGTCAGGGCGCGGACCTGGAAGGCGTCGCCCCAGCCCGGCTCCTGGCCGACGATGCCGAAGTCCGTGCTGGGGCGGAAGCCGTACCGCCCATACAGCTCGGGGTCACCGAGCACGACGACCAGCGGGAGGTCGAGGGCGTCCGCGGCGCCGAGCAGCGCGTGGACCAGGGCGCCGCCGACCCCGCGCCGCCGGTGCGCGGGGTGCACGCCGAGCAGGCTGATGTTCGCCGCCCTGGTGTCACCGATGCGGCCCCAGGAGCCGAGGGCGTATCCGACGACCTCGCCGTCGGCGTTCTCGGCCAGCAGCGACAGGGCCGGCAGCGCCCAGCCGCCGCCCCGCAGCGCGTCCGCCAGGGACACCTCGACGGGGACCTCGTCCTGCGGCTTGTAGGCGGCCGCGGCGGTCACGGCCCGGACGGCCGTCAGGTCGGCCGGGGTCACTCGTCTGATCAGCACGGACGCAGTCTGCCCGACCCGTCCGGAGCGCCCCGGTGGCGGGGTGCGTCGTCGTCGCGGCGCTTCCGCACCCCGGCCGGGTGAATCTGGGTCGACCGGAAGGGCCCCGCTCCGGCCGCGCCAGTGACCAGCGCCGAGGGGGATCGTTTGCTCGGACGGAGCCGGACCGCCCGGCCCGCGCGCCGGCGGCCTTCGCCAGCGCGTCCACCGCCCCCTTCCGCTTCCGGAAGGGCCAGGGCCGAGGAGGCCGCCATGTCCCACGAGTCCGTGCCAGAGCACCCCGGACAGACCGGACAGGCAGCAGAGCACCAGGCACACCAGGGCCACCAGGACCGCGGGGTTCCCGCGCAGGGCGGCGGAGCGCCCAAGGGGCTCCTGCAGCAGATGGAAGAGTTGATGGCGGCGCTGAACGCCGACCTCTCCGATCTCGACGCCGATCTCCAGTCCTCCGCGGGTCGCTCCGCGGGGACCATCGCGGCTCCCGGCCTCGCCGTCGAGAGCGAGCGGCCTTCCGGAGCCCGCTGAGCGGGCCCCCTGATCCCGTGGGTCCCGCCGCCCCGGTACGGCGGGACCTCGCCCGGCGGCAACCGCCGGACGGGTCCCCTCAGACCACGCCCGAGGCGGAACCCCGCTCGCGCACCGTCATCCGGCGCAGGATCGCCCGTACCCGGTCGCTCGACTCGTCCGCCGCGTCGATCGACTCTATGCACTGCCAGTACAGACCCTCGTCGTCCGTGGCACAGGCCACCCCGACGAGCGCTATGCCGACTTCGCCCAATAACGCCTGGAGCCCGAGCAGGCACTGGCGGACATCCGCCACCTCGGTCAACTGGGCCGCTCTCGGGGGATAGTCGGGCACCCGGCCCTCGCCGCGCACCGCGGCCCGATCGATCACCCCGCAGCCTCTGGTCCCCGCCTCCCCCAGGCCCCGGGCCTCCGCTCTCAGCTCCGGCGGCCCCGTGATGGCCAACCATCCCCCTATTCCCTGCGCGAGGGCCTGGGCCTGCCAGGCCTCGCCCACGATGTCCATCGCCGCCCCGCTCTGTGCCAGAGCATGTCGGCCGGCCGCGATCAGCCGTACCGCGTCCATATGCCGTCCCTCGTCCGCACGACACCCCGCTGTTCCCCTATCACTACCCAGAGTGAGGGCAACGAGCCAGTAAAGCCAGGGGTATTCGGAAATCTGTGGACACAAACATGGTTGTGGACAGCGCCATCACTCCGAAGAGTGACAATTTGCTTCCGAAGTGCCCTTCACAGGAAAACGAAGTTCATTCCTGTCGATCTTCGCGGCGAGCGCATCGAGCACGTCCACCCCCAGTACCTCACAGAACTGCAGCAGATAGGCCAGCACGTCAGCGACCTCATCGGCCACACGGTGCGCGGTTTCCGGCCGCTCCATGACCCGCTCCGACTGCTCGGGCGTCAGCCACTGGAAGATCTCGACCAGTTCGGACGCCTCCACGCTCAGTGCCACCGCCAGGTTCTTCGGGGTGTGGAAGGGCTGCCAGTCGCGCGCCGCCGCGAAGGCGGCCAGCCGCCGCTGGAGCAGCGCCAGCCGCTCGTCGGGCGCGGGCTCGGGTGAGGGGTTCTCGTTCATGGGTGCAGGTCTACCACTGACACCCCCGCCCGCTCCCGGGCGATGTCGGCGCCCTCCTCGCCCACCGCCGCCACCAGCCGGACGTGCCCGCGGCCGCACGAGAGCAGGGCCAGGCGCAGCAGTTCGGCGCGCTGGGTCCGGTCGAGGTCGCGGTCGAAGCCGTCGGCGAGGACGGTCAGCGCCTGCTGGGCGGGCAGGAGTTCGGCGCTCTGGTCGACGGCCAGCACCCCGGGCCCGGTGAGCAGGACGAGGGCCAGCCCCAGGAAGCGCAGCTCTCCCGCGCCGAGCCGACCCAGCTCCGTCGCCGGGAGGTCGCCGCGCAGCAGCTCGGCCAGCACCCGCCCGTCGGCCGTGGCCCGGTCCCCCAGCCCTTCCACCGGACCCGCGCAGCCGGTGCGGGCGGCCTCGGTCAGCAGGGCGTACCGGGTGCCGCACTCCTGCCGGGTCCGGCGCAGTACGTCGGCCAGGTTGCCGCAGTCGCCGCGCAGTCGGCCCGGACCGGGCGGCACGGGGGCGCGCATCGCGGCGGGTCGCGGGTCGACGGGGAACACCGACCGCAGCGCGATCACCACCTGTTCGGCGGCGGCGAGCACCTGCCGCTGACCCTCCGTGCTCCCGGCCACCCGCAGCGGCAGCAGCGCGGTGCCGAGCCGGTCGTCGGGGAAGGGGGCCCGGGTGACGCCGGTGGAACCGCCGGTCAGCCAGGCGGCCTGGACCGAGCGGCGCCCGGGGTCGCGCAGCGCGGTGTTCAGCAGGATCTGCTCGCCCGCGACGAGTCGTTCGCCGACGATGCGCAGGGCGGGTTCGGCCTGGACGGCGAGGTCGAGCCGGACCGGGCCCACGGGCCCGTCGACGGTGCAGCCGATCCGGAACCCGCGGCGCCGCTGCGCGTCGGGGCGGGACCGCTGCGGCACCAGGGCCACCGGATCCGGGAACACCTCGGCCAGGTCGGCGCCGGAGCCGAGCCGTGCGAGGGCCTCGTACCCGGCCAGGGCCTGGGACTTGCCGCTGCCGCTGGGTCCGGCGAAGAGGGTGACCGGGCCGAGCGGGAAGACCGCCGCGCGGTGGGCGGCGAAGGCGGACAGGCGCAGTTCGGTGACGGCGGGCCGGGCGTACGGCGCTCCCCCGGCGCCCCGCCCCGCCCCCGGTCGCGCTGCGGCGGCCCCCGCGCGCCGGCCGGCGTAGGGCCGCGGGGCGGGCACATGGGCCGAGGGTGCGGGTGGGGCTAAGGGGGTGGGCGGGGGCGGAGCGGCGGCGGGGGCCCTGCGGGTGCGGTCCGACGTACCGTCCGAAGCGGCGTCCGACGTGGTGTCCGACGTACTGCCCGACGTGGTGTCCAACATGGCGTCCATGCCCGGACGCTACGGGCCGGTCGGGCACCCCGGGCCGCGCTGAACCGTTCCGCCGCCGCGACCTTCCTACGATCGGGGGACGGCCGCGGCCGCGATCCCCTCCACTTCGGTGCCCACCGGCGCCAGCAGGAAGACGTTGCGGTCGACCCGGTGCATGCCGCTGCCCAGCCCGAAGACCACGCCGCTGCTGAAGTCCAGGATGCGCTTGGCCACTTCGCCGTCGGCACCCGTGAGGTCGAGCAGCACGGGGATCTGCGCGATGAGGTACTCGGCCACTTCGCGCGCGTCCGCGAAGACCTGCACCCTGATCACCACGAACCGGCGCTGCGCCGAAACGGCGGCGCCGGGGGCCGTCGGGATGGTGCGGTGGTCCACTCTGGACGGCCACTCGTTGCGGCTGCGCAGGGGCACCACCTGCGCGAGACCCTCCCACTGTTCATCGGTGACGTCGTACCTGCTCACCAGGCCGCCTCGGCCAGACGCTTCTTGTGCATCTCCCCATCCTCTCGCGTTTCACCCGTTCAGCCCAACAGCGACACGAAGCACGTAGGGTCGCCGCCATGACCCCTCGTGACGAGATCCCCGCGGTCCGTGAACCCGCGGGTCGCCCGGCCCCCGCAGCCAGGTTCGTCAAGCGCGCGGACGCGTTACGCAACCACGCGCAGATACTCGCCGCGGCGGAGCAGCTCTTCGCCGAACACGACCCCCGCACGGTAACGATGGACCGGATCGCGAAGACCGCCGGGGTCGGCCGGGCCACCCTCTACCGCCGCTTCCCCGATCCGCGGTCGATCGCGGTCGCGCTGCTGGACGAACACGAGCGCGTCCTCCAGGGCAGGCTCGCCTACGGCCCGCCGCCGCTCGGCCCCGGCGCCCCCGCCGCCGAGCGGCTGTCCGCCTTCTACTCCGCCGCCCTCGACCTGCTGGAGCGTCACCTTCCGCTGGCCCTGGGCGCCGAACACGGCCCGGCCCGCTTCACGGGCGCCGCGTACAGCCACTGGCGGGCCCACGTACGGACCCTGCTCGCGGACGCGGGCATGGAGGATCCGGAGAGCGGTGTGGACATCCTGCTCAGTCCGCTGGCGCCCGAGGTCTACCAGCACCAGCGGCACACCCTCGGCCTCAGCCGGGAGCGGATCATGCGGACCCTGGACCGGTTGGCGCGCCGGGTACTCAGCGACACCGAGATAGGTTAGGTTAGGCATACCTAACCAGCCCGCCTCGGGACGATGGAGAGATCCGCATGCGCATGTCCGGCGACCCTGCCCACCCGGCCGCATCCGACACCCCCGCCCCCGCCGGGTCCGGGGCGGCGTCGCCCGCCCGCCCGAGCGACGCGGAACGGGTGCGGTCCATCCTGGCCGCCGCCCACTCCATGACCGTGATCGCCGACGGGGTGCGCACCGAGGTCTGCCACCTGGACGGCGCCGACGTGCTCGGCCGCCTGCACCTGCACCCGGCCGCACCGGCCGCCGGGAACCCGATGGACGGGCGCTCCGCGCTGCACGACGGCAGGCCGGCGATCCGGCTGGAGTTCACCGACATCGCCTCGACCCCGGTGCGCGACCGGGTCCGCGCCCGGGTCACGATCCTCGGCCACCTGCTGACCCCGTACGCCGACGACGCCGACACCAGCACCTGCGTGGAATTCGTCCGGGCCGTCCTGGAGACGGACGAGGGCCGCTCGTACATCGGACTGGCTGACCTCGACGCGGCCTGCCCCGATCCGCTCGCCGCCTACGAGTCGGGGATGCTCACCCACCTGCTCGACGAGCACAACGAGCTGGTCACCCTGCTCCTGCGGCTGGTCCAGCCGCAGCCCGCGAACAAGGTGCTGCGCGCGCTGCCGCTCGCCATGGACCGCTACGGGATCACCCTGCGGCTCGAGGAGCGCGTCGGGCACCGCGACGTCCGGCTGTCCTTCCCCTCCCCGCTGGACGACGTCGAGCAGTCGGGGGTCCAGATCCAGGCCCTGCTGGCCGCGGCGCGGCGGCTCTCGCACCGCAACAGCCTGCCCGCCTGATTGGCCTGATCTCGCCCCGGTCGCACCGGAATAGCCCTGGATCAGGGGCAGTTGGAGCGATCATGAAGGCAATCACTTTCTCCGCTTACGGTACCGACGGCGCCCCCGGCAGCCTCGCTCTCGTCGACGCGCCCGCACCCAAGGTCGGCCCCGGCGAGGTGCTCGTCCGGGTGAAGGCCGCCGGGGTCAACCCGGTCGACTGGAAGATCGCCGCCGGATACCTCGACGCGACCACGGAGACCCGCTTCCCGGTCATACCGGGCTGGGACGTCGCCGGAGTCGTGGAGGCCCTCGGCGCAGACACCTCCGAGTACGCCGTGGGCGACGAGGTGTACGGCTACCTCCGCAAGGAGTGGGTGCAGCTCGGCACCTACGCCGAACTGGTCTCGGCCCCCGTGCGCACCCTGGCCCGCAAGCCCCGCGCCCTGACCTTCGAACAGGCCGCGGGCGTCCCCCTGGCCGGGCTGACCGCCTACCAGTCGCTGGCCCGGGTACGGGTCGCCGCGGGCGAGACCGTGGTCATCCACGCGGCGGCGGGCGGCACCGGATCGCTGGGCGTGCAGATCGCCGTCGCCCTCGGGGCCCGGGTGATCGGCACCGCCGGGGCGCACAACCACGACTACCTGCGCTCGCTGGGCGCCGAACCGGTGCTGTACGGCGAGGGGTTGGCCGACCGGATCCGCGCGCTGGCGCCCGAAGGCATCGACGCGGGCCTCGACTTCCACGGGGACGGGGCCGTCGAGGTCCTCCAGGGTCTGGTCAAGGAGCGCGGCCGGGTGGTCTCCATCGCCGACCCCGGCGCCGCGGCCAAGGGCGCGCACCAGCTCTGGGTGCGCCCCGACACCGCCGACCTGACCGCGCTGGCCCGGCTGGCGGACGACGGCAAGCTCAGCGTGCACGTGGAGCACGCCCTGCCGCTGGCGCAGGCGGCGAAGGCCTGGGAGATCAGCGCGGCGGGCCGCACCCGCGGCAAGATCGTGCTGACCGTCTGATCCGGCTCCCCCTGCCGCCCGTACGCACGCGCGGCAGGGGGGTGGGTGCCGGGCCCGGCACCCACCCCCCTCCTCCCGCGGCCGTCCGGCCCGGGGGTCAGTGCGCCCCCGCCGCCGCGTACCGGCCGGCCGGGCGCCCCAGGCCGTAGTTCTCGCGGAGGGTGCGTCCGGTGTACTCGGTGCGGAAGAGGCCGCGCCTCTGCAGGATCGGCACCACCTGGTCGACGAAGTCGGTGAGCCCGGTGGGCAGTACGGGCGCCATGATGTTGAACCCGTCGGCCGCGCCCTGGGTGAACCACTGCTCCAGCTGGTCGGCGATCTGCTCCGGGGTGCCCGCGAAGACCCGGTGGCCGCGACCCGCGCCGAGGCGGGCGATCAGCTCGCGCAGGGTGAGGCCGTCGCGGCGGGCGAGTTCGGCGACGAGCGTGAAGCGGCTCTTGTTGCCGTTGATGTCGCGCTCTTCGGGCAGTTCGGGCAACGGGCCGTCCAGCGGGTGCCCGGTGAGGTCGGTGCCCAGCATGCCGGAGAGCTGGGCCAGGCCGTACTCCGGCACCTGGAGGTCGGTGAGCTGCTGTTCCAGCGCCTTGGCCTCGGCCTCGGTGGACCCGATGACCGGTGCGATGCCGGGCAGGACGAGCAGGTCGCCCTCGGTGCGGCCGTAGCGGGCGAGGCGGGACTTGAGGTCCTTGTAGAAGGTCTGGCCGTCGGCGAGGGTCTGCTGCGCGGTGAAGACGGCCTCCGCGTACTGCGCGGCGAACTCCTTGCCGTCCTCGGAGGACCCGGCCTGGACCAGGAGCGGGTGGCCCTGGGGCGAGCGGGGCACGTTGAGGGCGCCGGCGACGCCGAAGTACGTGCCGCGGTGGTCGGCCGGGTGGAGCTTGTCGGTGTCGGCGTAGATCCCCCGCTCCTTGTCCAGGACGATCGCGTCGTCGTCCCAGCTGTCCCAGAGCTTGGTCGCCACGTCGAGGAACTCGCGGGCCCGGTCGTAGCGCAAGCCGTGCTCCAGGTGCTCCTCCTGGTTGAAGTTGCGGGCCTCGTCGACGGTGCCGGAGGTGACGATGTTCCACCCGGCGCGGCCGTTGCTGATGTGGTCGAGGGAGGCGAACTTGCGGGCCGTGTGGAACGGCTCGTTGAAGGTCGTCGACACGGTCGCGATCAGACCGATGTGCTCGGTGACGGCCGCGATCGCGGAGAGCAGGGTCAACGGCTCGAAGCCGCCGAGGGCGTTGTAGCGGGCCTTGCCCCACAGCGCGAGGCCGTCGGCGAAGAAGATGGAGTCGAGCAGCCCGCGCTCGGCGGTCCTGGCCAGCTCCTGGAAGTAGCGCAGGTCCGTGATCCGCTCGGGGCTGCTGTCGGGGTGGCGCCAGGCGGCGTCGTGGTGGCCGGCGTTCATCAGGAAGGCGTTGAGGTGGAGGGTGCGGCGGGAGTCGGTGCTCATGACGGGGTCCTCAGGGGAAGGCAGGGAAGGCGGGCGGGGCGGGAGTGCGGCGGCGGTCAGCCCGCGGCCGGGACGCGCCACAGGCTCAGGCGGCGTTCGATCGAGACGAGGATCTGGTTGAAGCCCACGCCGATCGCGGAGATGGTGATGATCCCGGCGTACATCTGCGGGATGGCGAAGTTGAACTGCGAGGCGTTGATCAGGTAGCCGAGGCCCGCCTTCGCGCCGATCATCTCGGCGGCGACGAGGACGAGGATGGAGACCGCTCCGGCCAGCCGGATGCCGGTGAAGATGGTCGGCACGGAGGACGGCAGGATCACCTTCTGGAACAACCGGAGGGTGGACAGGTCCATCGAGCGGGCGAGCTTGACGAGGGTGGGGTCGGCGCCGCGGACGGCGCTGATGGTGTTCAGCAGGACCGGCCAGACGCAGGCGTAGACGACCATCGAGATCTTCGAGGTCTCGCCGATGCCGAGCAGCAGCACGAAGACGGGGAGCAGCGCGAGGGCGGCCGTGTTGCGGAACACCTCCAGCAGGGGCCCGAGCAGTTCGGCGACCGGTCGGTACCAGCCGATCAGCAGGCCGAGCGGGACGGCGACGACGACGGCGATGCCGAAGCCGCCGAAGGAGCGGACGAGGCTGGCCCAGGTGTGTTCGCCGAGCTGTCCGTCGGCGAGCAGCTCCCACCAGGCGACGGCGACCTCGCTGAAGGGGGGCAGGAAGGTCCGGTCCACCAGGCCGAGGCGGGGTGCGGTCTCCCATACGAGGAGCAGTGCGACGAGGGCGGCGGAGCGGAGGGTCGCGCCGCGGATCCAGCGGATGGTGCGGGACCTCACTGCCGTGAGGGGGGTGGCGGGGGTTCGTGGCGCCGGCGGCTCGGTCGCGGGGGCGGGGGTGGGGGCGGTCGCGGGGGCGGGGGCGGTCGCGGGGGCCGGCTGGGGCTCGGGGGCCTCCGGCGGCGCCTCGAACGCCGGCGGGGCTGGATTCGGCGGGGCTGCGCTGGTCGGCGGGGCGGTTGTGGTGTGGGTTTCGGTGCTCATGCGGTGGCCTGTTCCTTTTCCAGTTGCTGGGCACGGGCCACCTCGTCGTGGAGCAGGGTCCAGATCTCGTGGCGGTAGCGGGCGAATTCGGGGCTGGAGCGCAGGTCCTCGCCCAGGAGGCCGTCCGTACGGCCCCCGAAGGAGACCGGGACGATCTCCTTGACCCGGCCGGGGCGGGAGGTGATCACCGCGACGCGCTGGCCGAGGTACACCGCCTCCTCGATGCTGTGCGTGATGAAGACGACCGTCTTGCCGGTGGCCTGCCAGATCCGCCGCAGTTCGTCCTGGAGGGACTCGCGGGTCTGGGCGTCGAGCGCCGCGAAGGGCTCGTCCATCAGCAGCACGTCGGGGTCGTAGGCCAGCGAGCGGGCGATCGCGACGCGCTGGCGCATCCCGCCGGACAGCTCGTGCGGATGCCGGTCGCCGAAGCCGGTGAGGCCGACCAGGTCGAGGAACTCCCTTGCCTTCTCGGTCCGTTGGCGGCGCGGTACGCCGGTGGCCTCCAGGCCGAACTCGATGTTGCCCAGCGCGGTGCGCCACGGCAGCAGCGCGTACTGCTGGAAGACGATGCCGCGGTCCAGGCCGGGGCCGGTGACGGGCTCGCCGTCGAGCAGGATCCGGCCGCCGCTCGGCCGGGTCAGCCCGCCGAGCAGGTCGAGGAGGGTGGACTTGCCGCAGCCGCTGGGGCCGACGACGACCAGGAACTCCCCCGCTCCGATGGAGAGGTCGATGCCGTCCAGTGCGGTGAAGTCGCCGCGGGACGCGGACGGGAAGGTCTTGGTGACCGATTCGAAGACGATCTTCGCCATGTCGCTCAGGCCCCCTTCCGGTAGTCGTTGAACTCGTTGGTGTAGAGGTCGGCGGCCTTGAGCTGGCCCTTCTTGATGTCTCCGCGCTCACCCAGCCAGTCGAGCCAGAGCTGGAACTCCTTGTCCCCGATCCGGCCACCGGTCTCGGCCACGCCGTACGAGTGCCAGTACTGGAGGGTGGAGGTGTCCTCGTTGCGGCCGCGCTTCTTGACGATGGCCGTCAACCGGGCGATGACCTCCTCGCGCGGGGTGCTCCGGGACCACTCGATGGCCTTGGCGACGCCCGTGACGAAGGTGCGGACGGTGTCCGGGTTCTCCTTGATGAAGCGCTGGGTCATCACGTAGGTGCCGGCGCTGAAGGCGCCGAGGAGTTCGAAGTCGGTGAACAGCGGGCGGATGCCGCCGTTCGCCAGCGCCTTGTCGCGCAGGACGCCGCCGAGGACGGCTACGTCGAGCTGCTTCTGGCGCAGCGACTGCTCGGCGTTGACGGGGGGCACGACCAGGGCCTCGACCTTGGCCGAGTCGGCCTTGGAGAGGCCGTTGCGGCTGAGGTAGATGTCCAGGAGGGCCTGGGAGTGCGCGCCCAGGGTGTTCATGCCGACCGATCTGCCGATCAGGTCGCGGGCGGAGCGGATCGGGCTGTCCTCCAGCACGTAGTAGCCGCTGTAGGCGTACTGGTCGGAGCCGTAGTAGGAGACGACGGCCTTGATCGGGGCCTTGCCCGACGCGAGTTTGACGACGGCGCCGTTGAAGGCTCCGCCGAAGTGGATCTGGCCGGTGGCGGCGGACTGGATGTCCTGCGGGCCGCTGATCGTGTTGCCGACCCAGTCGAGGGTGACGTCGCCGAGGTAGCCGAGGTCCGCGGCGAGTTCGGGCAGCGTGACCGCGCCGACCGAGCCCTGGTACTTCAGCTTCTTGATCTGCGCGCCCCCGCCCCCGCCGCCGCCGGAGGCCGTGGCCGTGCCGCAGCTCACCGCGGCCGCCGAGATGCCGATCAGGGCGAGGAACTGGCGCCGGGAAGTGGTGGTCCGGGTGGGTGTCGCGGGCATGGCTGGTCCTTCTCGGGACGGTGGGGCGGGGCGGTGGGGCGGGTGGTTACGGGGCGACGGTCAGGGTGGGGCGCGGGTGCGGGGCGGTGTGCAGGTGCAGGGCCTCGGCGAACTCGTCGACGGCCTGGAAGAGGTCGAGTTCGGCCTCGGGGCGCAGCCGGTCGGGCCCGTCGCCGCGCTCGACGGAGGAGTCCAGGACGAAGCGGCCGGTGGTGACGTGCCGGGCTCCGAGCGCGGTGAGCACCGGGCGCAGGGCGTAGTCGAGGGTCAGGACGTGGGCGAGGCTGCCGCCCGTGGCGAGCGGCAGGACGGTCTTCCCGGCCAGGCCGTCCTGCGGGAGCAGGTCGAGGAAGGCCTTGAGGAGGCCGGTGTACGAGGCCTTGTAGACCGGGGTCGCGATGACCAGGCCGTCCGCCTCGGCGACGGCGGCCAGCGCCCGGCGCAGTTCGGGCTGGCCGCTGCGGGCGGCGAGCAGGTCGGCTGCGGGGAGTTCGCGGACGGCCAGGTGCGCGGTCGCGAATCCGGAGTGGGACAGGCGGCGCAGGACGTGGTCGGCGACGACGGCGGTGCGCGAGTGCAGGGAGGGGCTGCCGGTGAGGGCGAGGATGCTGGCCACGGGGGCTCCTTGGGCGGCGTGCGTGCGGGGCGGGGTCAGACGGCGGCCGGAGCGGCGGGGGCCTCGGTCGTGGAGGCGCCGGAGGGGATCCCGAAGGACGGGTCGGGGACGCTCTCCGGGCTGATCAGGCGGGAGGAGCGGCCGTCGGGGCCGACCGGGACGTCGCCGTCGACGGTGACCCGGCGCAGGGTGCGCTCGTGGTCGTCGGAGTCGTCGACCCCGTAGTGCTGGGTGGCGCGGTTGTCCCAGATGGCGACGTCGCCGGTGCTCCACTGCCAGCGGACGGTGTTCTCCGGGCGCTCGACGTGCGCCTGGAACAGGTCGAGGAGGGCGCGGGAGTCGCGGCCGGTGAGGCCCTCGATGCGCTGGACGAAGTTGCCGAGGAGCAGGGTGCGTTCGTCGGTCTCGGGGTGGACGCGGACCACCGGGTGCTCGGTGAGGAAGGTGGTGGAGGTGAACACCTCGCGGTACTGGGCGAGGGCTTCGGGGAGGGCGTCGGGGCGCAGGGCGGCGTAGTCGTACTCGTTGGAGTGCACGGCGCGCAGGCCGTCGGCGAGCGCCCGCAGCGGTGCGGGGAGGTTGGCGTAGGCGGTGGCGGTGTTGGCCCACAGGGTGTCGCCGCCGTAGGGCGGGATGGTGACGGCCCGCAGGATGGAGAAGGCGGGGTAGGCCGGTACGAAGGTGACGTCGGTGTGCCACTGGTTGGCGCGGGCGCCGTGGTGGGAGTCGATGCCGAGGGCGTAACGCCCGTCCGCGGAGGGGACGGTGGGGTGCGCGACGGGGGTGCCGAGGAGCTGGGCGAAGGCCTCGTGGCCGGCCTCGTCGAGGTGGTCCTGGCCGCGGAAGAAGACGACCTTGTGCGTGAGGAGCGCGGCGCGGATCTGGGCGACGGTCTCGGGGCCGAGGTCGCCGCCGAGGCGGACGGAGCCGAGCTCGGCTCCGATCCGGCCGCCGACCTTCCTGACGGTGACGGTGGGGGCGGGGGCGGGGTGGGTGGCGGTGCTCATGGGGGCCTCCTGGGGATTCTTTCCTCAGCGGAAGAAATGTGGGTGGGCGGGCGGACTCCGCGGCGTCGCGGGGCGGGGCGTGGCGGGGTGTGCGGGGGCGCGGTGCGGTGGGGTGGGTGCGGTGGCTCGTGCGCCGCGGTGCGGACGGCGGGTGCGGGCCGCGCGCCGCCCGGAGGGGACCGGCCTGGGCCGGTGGCTTCGGGTGGCGGGGCCGGGGGCCCGGCTCCCCGGGTGTGGCTCGGGGAAGGGGCACGACCAGATCGCGGCCGCGGGCCGCGGGGTGCGGTGGCGGCGCGGGGCGCGGGTGGCGCGGGTGGGGCGGTCAGGCCCGGGAAGGGGCCGGACAGCGGCCCGGACATCCGCCCGGAGCGGTACACGCGCCGGGGGTGTGGAGCCGCGAGACGTTTCGATCGGTCGCGGACATGGCTCGGAGCCTGTCAGCGGGTCCGCCGCCGGTCAACCCCCTCGGGGAGGGGTGTGAACCGGCCAAACGGGCGGGTGGGGGGTGGTCGGGTCGGCCGCTCTGACCTGCGGTGATGGTGGTCGTGGGGTGGGTGGGGAGTGGCCGGTGGCGCATGATCGACCCTGGGGGATTTCATGGCGCCGCAACGTGGGCGCCATGCGATCGACCGACACGGGGTGGGGGGGTGCCGGTGCCGGTGCCGGTGTGGGGGCGGTGCCGGTGCGGGGGCCGGTGCGGGTGTGGGTGCCCTCCGGGGGGGGGGGGGGCGCCCCGGGGGGGGGGGGGGGGTGGGGGGGGGGGGGGGGGGGGGGGCGGGTGGGGGGGGGGGGGCCCTCGGGGGGCGCCTCAAACGCCGGCGGGGCTAGAGAGGTGAGGCTGCGTGCGCGGGGGCCGGGCTGGGATGGGGGCGGCTGCGTGCGCGGGGGCCGGGCTGGATGGATGGGTGCGGCTGTGTGGGCGGGGGCCGGGCTGGATGGATGGGTGCGGCTGTGTGGGCGGGGGCCGGGCTGGATGGATGGGTGCGGCTGTGTGGGCCCTCCGGGGGCGCCTCAAACGCCGGCGGGGCTGGATGGGGCGGGTGCTGGGATGGATGGGGGCGGCTGCGTGGGCGGGTGGTGGGCTGGATAGGTGCGGGTGCTGGGGTCCGGCATGATCTGGGGGAGGTTGTTGGCGCTCTGGGGGGGTCGGTTGAAGGTCGGGGACGGGGTGGGGGTGGCGCGTCGGGCCGGGGACGGGCGGGCGGTGGCCAATGCCGCCACGGTGCTGCGGACCGTGCTCGACCACGGGCCCGTCGCCCGTAGCGCGGTCTCCGGGCTGTGCGGGCTGAGTCCGGCCGCCGTGTCCCGGCAGACCACCCTGCTGGTCCGGCGCGGCCTGCTGCGCGAGGTGCCCGCTCCCCCGGCCGGGCCCGCGACGGCCGCGGGGCGGCCCCGGATCCCGCTGGACCTGCACACCGGGGCGGTCGGCGGCCCGCTGGCCGGGGCCCTGCACATCGGGGTGCGGGCCTGCGTCCTCGGGCTGGTCGACCTGCGCGGGCAGGTACTGGCCCGCCGGGCCCTGCCCCACGAGGAGGGGCTCGGCGCGCAGCGGCTGCTCGGCCGGGTCACGGGCGAACTGGACCGCTTCCTGGCCGAGTTCGGCGGCGGGCGCCCGCTGCTCGGGGTCGGCGCGGCGCTGGGCGGGTGGGTCCGCCCGGACACCGGGACCGTGGTCCGGCACGCGGCCCTGGGCTGGCGCGACGTACCGCTGGCCGACGTGCTGTCCCGGGAGCTGGGCGTGGCGGTCCGGGTGGACAACCACGCGCGCGCCGTCGGGCACGCGGAGATCCTCTTCGGGCACCCGCAGGCCCGCCGCAGCCTGGTCCACCTCTTCATCGGCAACGTCGTGGACGCCGCCTTCGGCATCGAGGGCGCCGTCCACCAGGGCCCCGGGGCCGCGGCCGGCGACGTGGCGCACCTGCCGGTGCCCGGGTCGACCGTGCCGTGCGCGTGCGGACGTACCGGCTGCCTCCAGGCCACCGCGTCCGACACGGCGCTCGGCGCGGAGGCGGTGCGCCGCGGGATCGTGCCGGAGCCCTCCGTCGGGCTGGTCGTCGACGCGGCGGCCACCGGCGATCCGCGCGCGGACGCGCTGCTGCGCGAGCGGGCCCGCGGCGTCGGGCGGGCGGCGGCGCTGCTCCTGGACGTCTTCAACCCGGCCGTGATGGTGATCTCCGAGCTGTCGAGCGTCCTGCACGAGGGCTATCTGGATGAAATCCGCGCGGCGGCGGCCGAGCTGTCCCCGGGATCGGCCGGCCCCGGGCGGATCGTCGCCCCGCACGCCGGGCCCGCCGTGCTCCCCCAGGCGGCGGCGACCGCGCTGCTGGGTCCGTTGTTCCGGGATCCCGCCGGTCTGTCCTGAAGGTGATACGCACCGCGAGTGACAGATCACATAGAGGGAATGTGGCTTCGCTTTAGCGCCGCCCCTAGCATTCGAGCCATGACGGTCCTGCCTGATGACGGGCTTTCCCTGGCCGCCGAGTTCCCTGACGCGACGCATGAGCAGTGGCAGCGCCTGGTAGAAGGCGTGCTGCGCAAGTCGGGCAAGGAAGTCTCCGGCGAGGCAGCTGAGAACGCGTTGTCCACCACGCTCGAGGACGGGCTCAGTACGCGCCCGCTCTACACCGCAACCGCTTCCGGGGGCTCCGCGGACACCACGGCCATCGGCCTGCCCGGTTTCGCGCCGTTCCTGCGCGGGGGCCGGGCCGAGGGCACCGCCGCCACGGGCTGGGACGTGCGCCAGCGACTCGCGCACACCGACCCCGCGCTCCTGAACGAGGCCGTCCTCGCCGACCTGGAGAACGGGGTCACCTCGCTGTGGCTGACCGTGGGCCGGGCCGGCGTCCCGATCGAGGGGCTGGACCGCGCACTGACCGGGGTCTACCTGGACCTCGCACCGGTCGCCCTGGACGCCGGAGCCGAATTCCTGGGGGCGGCGCGGGAATTGCTGCGCCTGTACGCCGAGCGCGAGGTGGCCCCCGAGGCCGCGCGCGGCAACCTCGGCGCCGACCCGCTGGGCCACGAGGCCCGTACCGGCGAGGCGCTGGAGCTCGCCGGGGCCGTGGAACTGGCCCGCGAGAGCGCGGCCGACTGGCCCGGCCTGCGCGCCCTGGTCGTGGACGCGCTCCCCTACCACGAGGCGGGCGGCTCGGCGGCGCAGGAGCTGGGGCTGTCCCTGGCCACCGGCGTGGCCTACCTGCGCGCCCTCACCGACGCGGGCCTGGACACCGCGGCCGCCCTCGGGCAGCTGGAGTTCCGCTACGCCGCCAGCGCCGACCAGTTCCTCACCATCGCCAAGCTGCGGGCCGCGCGCCGCCTGTGGGCCCGGATCGCCGAGGCCTGCGGGGCCCCGGAGGCCGGCGCCCAGCGCCAGCACGCGGTGACCTCGCCGGTCATGATGACCCGGCGCGACCCGTGGGTGAACATGCTGCGCACCACCGTGGCCTGCATGGCCGCGGGCGTGGGCGGGGCCGACTCGGTCACCGTGCTCCCCTTCGACCACGACCTCGGGCTGCCGGACGCCTTCGCGCGCCGGATCGCCCGCAACACCTCCACCATCTTGATGGAGGAGTCGCACCTGGCCCGGGTGATCGACCCGGCGGGCGGTTCCTGGTACGTCGAGCAGCTCACGGACGAACTCGCGCACGCCGCCTGGGAGTTCTTCCAGACCGTGGAGAAGTCGGGCGGCCTGCCCGCCGCGCTGCGCTCCGGTCTGGTCGCCGAACGACTGGCCGCCACCTGGGCCGAGCGGTCCAAGAAGCTCGCCAAGCGCCGCGAACCGATCACCGGCGTCAGCGAGTTCCCGCTGCTGTCCGAGAAGCCGGTGGTGCGCGAGAGCGCGCCCGCCGCGCCCTCGGGCGGGCTGCCGCGGGTCCGCCGCGACGAGGCCTACGAGGCGCTGCGCGCCCGGTCCGACGCGCACCTCGCGGCGACCGGCTCCCGGCCGCGGATCTTCCTCGCGGCGCTGGGTCCGGCCGCGGCGCACACCGGTCGGGCCACCTTCGCCTCCAACCTGTTCCAGGCGGGCGGCGTCGAGGCGGTGCACGACCCGGTGTCCGTGGACGCGGACACCGCGGCGGCCGCCTACGCGGCGAGCGGCGCCGACGGCATGGCCGTGCTGTGTTCCAGCGACGCGCTGTACGAGGAGCGGGCCGGGGCGGTGGCGGCCGCACTGCGCGCCGCGGGCGCCCGGACCGTCTTCCTCGCGGGTCGACCGGGCACCTGCGCGGACGATGTGGACGAGTACGTCTTCGCCGGCTGCGACGCGGTCGCCGTGCTGTCCTCCGTACTCGACCGGATGGGAGTGACCACGTGAGCATCCCCGATTTCTCCGAGCTGGCGCTCGGCGGGACCGCTCCCGCCGGGTCCGAGGAGCAGTGGCGGGCGGCGGTGAAGGAGTCCACCGGCTCCGCCACCGAGGACCTGCTGTGGGAGACGCCCGAGGGCATCGGCGTCAAGCAGCTGTACACCGGGCGGGACGTGGAGGGCCTGGACTTCCTGGGGACCTACCCGGGCGTGGCCCCGTACCTGCGCGGCCCGTACCCGACGATGTACGTCAACCAGCCCTGGACGATCCGGCAGTACGCGGGTTTCTCCACGGCCGAGGAGTCCAACGCCTTCTACCGGCGCAACCTGGCGTCCGGTCAGAAGGGCCTGTCGGTCGCCTTCGACCTGCCGACGCACCGCGGCTACGACAGCGACCACCCCCGGGTGACGGGCGACGTCGGCATGGCGGGCGTGGCGATCGACTCGATCTACGACATGCGCCAGCTGTTCGACGGGATCCCGCTGGACAAGATGTCGGTGTCGATGACGATGAACGGCGCGGTGCTGCCCGTGCTGGCGCTGTACATCGTGGCGGCCGAGGAGCAGGGGGTGTCCCCCGACAAGCTCGCGGGGACCATCCAGAACGACATCCTCAAAGAGTTCATGGTCCGCAACACCTACATCTATCCGCCGAAGCCGTCGATGCGGATCATCTCCGACATCTTCTCCTTCACCTCGCAGAAGATGCCGCGGTACAACTCGATCTCGATCTCCGGCTACCACATCCAGGAGGCGGGGGCGACCGCCGACCTGGAGCTGGCCTACACCCTGGCCGACGGGGTGGAGTACCTGCGGGCCGGGCTGGGCGCCGGGATGGACGTCGACGCCTTCGCGCCGCGCCTGTCCTTCTTCTGGGCGATCGGCATGAACTTCTTCATGGAGGTCGCCAAGCTGCGGGCCGCCCGCCTGCTGTGGGCGCGCCTGGTCAAGCAGTTCGACCCGAAGAACGCCAAGTCCCTCTCGCTGCGCACGCATTCGCAGACCTCGGGCTGGTCGCTCACGGCCCAGGACGTCTTCAACAACGTGACGCGCACGTGCGTCGAGGCGATGGCGGCGACCCAGGGGCACACCCAGTCGCTGCACACCAACGCCCTCGACGAGGCGCTCGCGCTGCCGACGGACTTCTCGGCGCGGATCGCGCGCAACACCCAGCTGCTGCTCCAGCAGGAGTCGGGGACCTGCCGGGTGATCGACCCGTGGGGCGGCAGCGCGTACGTCGAGAAGCTGACCTACGACCTGGCCCGCCGGGCGTGGCAGCACATCGAGGAGGTCGAGGCGGCCGGCGGCATGGCGCAGGCCATCGACGCGGGCATCCCGAAGCTGCGCGTGGAGGAGGCCGCGGCCCGCACGCAGGCGCGGATCGACTCGGGCCGCCAGCCGGTGATCGGGGTGAACAAGTACCGGGTGGAGAGCGACGAGCTGATCGACGTGCTCAAGGTGGACAACTCCTCGGTGCGCGCCCAGCAGATCGCCAAGCTGCGGCGGCTGCGCGAGGAGCGCGACGAGGCGGTGACGCAGGACTGCCTGCGGGCGCTGACGAACGCCGCCGAGCGCGGTGCGGGTTCGGGCCTGGAGGGCAACCTCCTCAAGCTGGCGGTGGACGCGGCCCGCGCGAAGGCGACCGTGGGCGAGATCTCGGACGCGTTGGAGAAGGTGTACGGGCGGCACGCGAGCCAGATCCGTACGATCTCGGGTGTGTACCGCAACGAAGCAGGCGAGTCCCCGTCGGTCGAGCGCACCCGTGCGCTGGTGGACCGGTTCGAGGAGGCGGAGGGCCGTCGGCCGCGCATCCTGGTGGCCAAGATGGGCCAGGACGGGCACGACCGCGGCCAGAAGGTGATCGCGACCGCCTTCGCCGACCTGGGCTTCGACGTGGACGTCGGCCCGCTCTTCCAGACGCCCGAGGAGGTCGCCCGGCAGGCGGTCGAGGCGGACGTCCACGTGGTGGGCGTGTCCTCGCTGGCGGCCGGCCACCTCACCCTCGTACCGGCGCTGCGCGAGCAGCTCGCGCACGAGGGGCGCGAGGACATCATGATCGTGGTCGGCGGGGTGATCCCGCCCGCGGACGTGCCGACGCTGCTGGAGATGGGCGCCACCGCGGTGTTCCCGCCCGGCACGGTCATCCCGGACGCGGCGCACGACCTGGTGACGCGACTGGCCGCCGACCTCGGCCACGAGCTGTAGGCGAGGCGGCGACCCGATGCCCCCGAAGATCGACATCGAGGCCTACGCCAAGGGCGTGCTCGACGGGAAGCGCGCGCACATCGCGCGCGCGATCACCCTCGTCGAGTCCACCCGGGCCGATCACCGCGTGCTGGCGCAGCGGCTCCTGACGGAGCTGCTGCCGCACACGGGCGCCGCGCGCCGGATCGGGATCAGTGGTGTGCCGGGCGTGGGCAAGTCGACGTTCATCGATGCCTTCGGCACGATGCTGACCGGGCTCGGGCACCGGGTGGCGGTGCTGGCCGTGGACCCGTCCTCCACCCGCACGGGCGGCTCGATCCTGGGCGACAAGACCCGGATGGAGCGCCTGGCGGTGGATCCGGCGGCCTTCGTCCGGCCGTCCCCCTCGGCGGGCACCCTGGGCGGGGTCGCGAAGGCGACCCGCGAGTCGATGATCGTCATGGAGGCCGCGGGCTACGACGTGGTGCTCGTGGAGACGGTCGGCGTCGGCCAGTCCGAGACCACGGTGGCCGGGATGGTCGACTCGTTCCTGCTGCTGTCGCTGGCGCGTACGGGCGACCAGCTCCAGGGCATCAAGAAGGGCGTCCTGGAGCTCGCGGACGTGCTCGCCGTGAACAAGGCGGACGGGCCGCACGAGCGGGACGCCCGGGCGGCCGCGCGCGAACTCTCCGGTGCGCTGCGGCTGATGCACCCGGTGGACGCGGCCTGGACCCCGCCGGTCCTGACGTGCAGCGCGCGCGAGTCGGCGGGGCTGGACGAGGTCTGGGAGCGGCTCGAGGCGCACCGCAGGGTGCTGGAGGCGGACGGCCGGCTGGCGGCCAAGCGGGCGGCGCAGCAGGTGGAGTGGACCTGGTCGATGGTCCGCGACGAGCTGCTCGGGCGGCTGCGGGCGGACCCGGCGGTACGGGAGTTGGCCCCGGGCCTGGAGGCGGGGGTGCGGGCGGGCACGGTGACCGCGACCTCGGCGGCGGACCAGCTGTTGGCGGCCTTCGGTCGGGGCGGCGGGCCCGCCGGAGCCTGAGGTGGATCCCCCGGATCCGGGTCGGTCGCACGGCGACCCGGATCCGGGGTGCTCACGCGTCGACGAGGACCGGGCCCTCGGTCACGAGCGAGCGGTGCAGGATCCGCACCCGCTCGGCCGGGTCCTGGCTGGCCAGCAGCGCGGAGAGGACCGCTATCCGGGCCTGCCCGGCGCGCAGCGTGCCGCTCTTCACGGCCCCGACGGCGACCAGGTCGACGGCTCCGCCGTGGGTGTAGATCTCGGTGACCGGTCCCGCCGCGACGCGGGTGGTCAGCGCCACGAGCACGCCGCGCGCGGTGGCGGCGCGGACCGCTTCCACGATCTCGGGGGTGGCGTTGCCGGCGCCGGTGGCGACGAGGACGATGCCCTGCGCGCCGGCCGCGACGGCGGCCTCGAAGAGCACCGGGTCGGCGTCGGCGTGGTGCATCACCATGTCCACGCGGGGCGGCAGTTCCGGCATCGCGGGCAGCGGGAGGGCCTGCGGGCGCACCGCGTGGCGCAGCACGGTGACCTTGCCGAAGCCGACCTTGCCGAGCTGTTCGCCCGAGGGGTCGGCGAAGGCGTCCGCGATCAGCGTCTGGGTCTTGATCGTTCCGCGGGCGGCGTGGACCCGTCCGGCGAAGGCGATCAGTACGCCGAGCCCGCGGGTGGTGGCGGCGGTGAGCAGGGCGTCGTAGAGGTTGCCGGGGCCGTCGCCGTCCGTGGCGCCCATGGGCAGCTGCGAGCCGGTGAAGACGACCGTGCGCGGGTCGTGGTGGTGCAGGTCGACCAGGAAGGCGGACTCTTCGAGGGTGTCCGTGCCGTGGGTGACGACGATGCCCTGGACGTCGGGGTCGGCGAGCACCTCGTGCACGGTGCGCAGGAGGGTCAGCTGGTGGGCGGTGGTGAGCCGGGGGCTGTTCACGCTGAACAGGTCGACGATCTCGACCGTGATCCCCTCGGGCAGCGGCGCCGTGGCCATGACCTCGCGCCCGTCGGCGTCGGCCGCGAATCCCGAACCCTGCCACCGGCTCGCTATCGTCCCGCCGGTGCTGATGACGACGATCCGTCCCATGGCTGCCCGCCTTTCCCCACATAGCCCCCGTACATGTTTTCGTATCCAGCAATCATAGGAATATCCACGCGCAATGTGATTGCGATTTCAGCCCGAGATTTAACGCACCATGGGTGATGATTGCTCCATGGACGCCATCGACCGTGAAATATTGCGTGAGCTACAGAAGGACGGGCGGCTCACCAACCAGGAGCTGGCCCAGCGGGTGGGACTCACCCCCTCCCCCTGCATGCGCCGGGTCCGCCAGCTGGAACAGGACGGGGTGATCCAGGGCTACCGGGCGGTGATCGATCCGGACGCCGTCGGGCGCGGCTTCGAGGTGCTGGTCTCGGTCGAGGTGCGCCGCGACCGGGAGTCCGTCGAGGCCTTCGAGGCGGCCCTCCAGGACATTCCGGACGTGATCGAGGCCTACCGGCTCTTCGGCAGCCCCGGCTGCCTGCTGCGGATCGCGGTCGCGGACCTGCGGGCGTACGAGCGGCTGTGGATCGAGCAGCTGACCGCGCTGACCGGGATCACCGAGGTCAACTCGCAGATCATCATGAAGCGGATCAAGGAGCCGACGGGATTGCCGGTGTGATCTGACGGACCACCACGGCGGCGCTCCCGCGCCGGGGCGCGGCGCACTAGGGTGGCCCGGTGGTGTTGTCCGGGCACAGGTGCCCGAAGTCCATTGGGGGTTGTGGTGGTTTCTGGTCGTGTGATCCGGTTCGACGGTACCCGGGGTTACGGGTTCATCGCTCCGGAAGACGGTGGGGAGGACGTCTTCCTCCACGTGAACGACATGCTGATCCCGGAGTCCTACGTGCGCTCCGGGACCGCGCTCGAATTCGAGGTGGAGGACGGGGACCGCGGCCTGAAGGCCTCCTCGGTCCGGCTCGCCACGAACCCGGACGGCACTCCCGTGACGCCGCCGGTGGCGGCCGCGGCGGCCACCGGGGCCGCGTCCGGTCGGACCGCGTCCGGTGACGACGCGCTGTGCGACGCGCTGAGCCGGGGTCAGTACCTGCGCGAGGTGACCGAGGTGCTCCTGGAGTCGGTGCCCACCCTGACCGGCGCCCAGATCGTCCAGGTCCGCAACCGCTTCCTCCAGGTGGCCCAGGGCCACGGGTGGATCGAGGGGTAGTGCCGGGCCCCCTCCGCCGGGCCCGGGCCCGGCGGAGGAGGGGCGCACGGCCGGTTCAGGACGTGCGCGCGTCCGCGACCGGCGCGTGGGCCGGGTCGAGCAGTCGGGTCAGGTGCCGCGCCTGCGCGTCCCACGACCAGGACTCCCGCGCCCACGCGCGGCCCGCGGCGCCCATCTGCGCCGCCCGCCCGGTGTCCAGCAGCAGCCGGGTCAGCACGGCGGCCACGACCGTCGGGTCGGTGCCGTCCACGACGCGCCCGGTGGTGCCGTCGAGCACCGTGTCGGGGGCTCCGCCGGAGTCGCCGACGACCACCGGCAGGCCGCTGGCCGCGGCCTCCAGGAAGACGATGCCGAGGCCCTCCGCCTCCAGCCCGCCCTTGCGGGTCCGGCAGGGCATCGCGAAGACGTCGGCCGCCGCGTAGTACCGGGGGGTCTCCCGGTGGGTCTTGCCGCCCACGAAGCGGACCGCGTCCGCGCCGCCGTGCCGCAGCGCCAGCTTGCGCAGCCGGGCCTCGTGCGGCCCCTGGCCGACCACCAGCAGCACCGCGTCGGGCACCTGTCGCCGGATCAGCGGCATCGCCTCGATCAGCTTGTCCTGCCCCTTGCGCGGCACCAGCCGGGACACGCACAGGATGATGCGCTTGCCCTCCAGCCCCAGCTCGGCGCGCAGCGCGGCGCCCGCGTCCGGGTCGGGGCGGTACGCGTCCGCATCCACGGCCGGCACCAGGCGGCTCAGCTCGGCCGTCGGGCCGAGCGCGGGGGCTATCCGGGAGCGGGTGTACTCGCCGAGGTAGGTGACCACGTCCACGCCGTCGCCGATGCGGCGCATCATCCGCCGGGCACCGGGCAGTCGGGCCCACCAGATCTCGTGACCGTGGGTGGTGGCGACGATGCGCCGCACGCCGTTCGCGCGCAGGGCCGGGGCCATCATGGCGAGCGGCGCGGCCGCACCGAACCAGACCCGGTCGCAGCCGTGGGCCCGGGCTATCTCGACGGCCTTCTTCGTGACCCGGCCGGTCGGCAGCAACATGCCGCTGGTGTCCCGGACGACGGGGAAGGGGAGCGTGGCGTCGTAGGCCGCTCCCCCCTCTTCGTGCGAGGTGTAGACGACGACGTCACCTCCCGGGACCCGGGTGGTCATGGCGTGGACGAACGTCTCGATGCCCCCCTGGCGCGGCGGGAAGTCGTTGGTGATGACAAGAGTGGAGCCCATGACAGTCCAGGATCGTGCAACCGGGGGCGATCGGACGCACCGCGACCGGCTTATTGCCGAACTCGTCCGTGACCTCGATCACCGCGCCCACGCTCCGTCGCCCCGTCGGCGCCCCGCGTAGTCGCGGCGGGCGGTACGAAGCGGCCCCGGGCGAAGACCCCGTCCGGGTCCAGGGCCCGGGCCAGGCGGTGGTGCAGCGCCGGGTCCGCGGCGGCGGGCCGGGGGTGGTCGACGTCCGTGCGGTACGGGGGCCAGCCGTGCGCCGCGAAGGAGGCGTGCAGCCGGTCGAGGGTGCGGTGCGCCGCGCCGGTGGAGCGGGCGTCGGCGGGGTCGAAGCGGAGCGTGATCACGTGGTCGACGGTGTCGGCGTCCAGCACGTTCATGGTGATCCCGGGCCGGTCCTGCCCCTCGGCCAGCGCGGCCCGGACCAGGGCGGCGGCCGTGGCCACCGCGCCGCCCTCGAAGGGGATCACCGGGAGGAACATCAGCAGGCCGCGGGCGCGGTCCAGGCAACGGGCGCAGCAGCCGCCGGTCTTGCGGCGGAAGAGGCCGTCGGTCGGATCGTGCGCGCCCGCGTACGCCGCGTGCACCTCGGCGTCGGCGGCCCCGGGCGGGCCCGCGGCGAGCGGGCAGCGCTCCTCGCCCAGGCGTGCGGCGAGCACCGCGGCGAGGGCGGAGGTGAGGTCGGGGTCCCCGGTGAGGGCGAGATGGGCGAGGTAGGCGTCGGGCGGGCCGCCCGGGTCGTAGGTGCGGGCGGCGACCGGATCGTAGATCTTGGTGGTGGCGGGGACCAGTGCGCCCGCCGTCCATCCGCGCAGGGTGTCGACGGCTTCGGCGAGCCGGGCCGCGGGGAAGGTGACGGGCAGGATCCGCACGGAGCGGGGCCGGGGCAGCAGGCGCACCACGGCCGCGGTGACCACGGCCCAGGAGGCCTGGGTGAAGGCGTGGTTGAGGGAGGGCCCCGCGCCGTGCGGCTGGACCACGGCCGGGCCGTCCTCGGCGGGCCACCAGCCGGTGCGCACCCGTTCTCCGTCCGCGAGGACGAGCTCCAGCCCCGCGAGGTCCTCGGCGCGCGGCCGGTGCAGGCCGACGCCGCGTTCCAGGACGTTGCCGATGACGCTGGTGTGGCGGGAGGCGCCGGTGAGGTTGAGCATCCGGTCCGTCCCGGACAGGTGGCGGGTCAGCTCGCCCTGGGTGACGCCGGGTTCGATGACGGCGTAGCCGCGCCGGGTGTCGCTCTCGCGGATCCGGTCGAGTCCGGAGAGGTCGAGCAGGGTGGCGCCGTCATCGACCGGGAGGGCCGAGCCCAGGCCCCAGTTGCGTCCGGTGGACACCGGGTGCACCGGGGTGCGGGCGGCGGCCGCCGTCCGTACGAGGGCGGCGACCTCGTCCGCCGTGCGCGGTCGCAGGACCCCCGCGAGGCGGCGCGGTCGAAAGCGGCCGGAGTCGGGCGGGGTCATCCTGGTGCCTCCTGGTGATCGCTGCGCTGAACGGGGGCGAGGGGCTCCGACGCGGTGGCGGAGCGTTTCCTCAATTCCTTCGTACGGGTGAATCCGGCGCGGTCAGGCGGTGCTCGGCGGGGTGAGGAGGCCGAGCCGCTGGCGCGCCAGCCGCTGGGCCGCGGCGACCCCGCTCTCGGCCCGCTCACCGGCGGCGTCGGCGGCCTGCGCCATCAGCAGGCTTGGCTCGACGGCGCCGCCGAAGCGGTCGCACACCCACACGTGGGCCTCGTAGAGGTGCTGGACCGCGGCGTGCACGGCCGTGCTCGACGCGGGAGCGAGGCGGGCGAGGCCGCCGCCGCGCTTGAGCCGCCGCATCCAGGCGACCAACTCCAGGTGGTCGCGGGTCTGCAGGCCGCTGAAGCCGGCGTTCACCGCGGGCGGCGCCATGGTCTCGCGCACCCGCGGGTACCACTCGGGCGGGAAGTCGGCGGCGTAGCGCATGGAGACCGCGGCGCTGCGGCACAGCCAGGCGAAGGAGCGGACGGCCTCCCGTTCCTGCTCGGCGGTGGCCTCCTCGCGGTCCAGGCCGCGCAGGGCGACGGTGAGCAGTTGCAGCATCACGAAGAACCGCTGGTGGCCGACGAGCCAGCGCTGGTTGGCCGCGTCGACCGGATCGTGATCGGCCTGCCAGGGGGCGGACTTGGCCACCTGGGGCAGGGTCCCGGTGAGGAATCCGGTCACCCCCAGGAGCAGGTTGTCGGGGTCGGGCTCCAGGGTGCTGCCGCTGCTCGCGAGGTCCTCCTGCGCGAGCACGTCGCTGGCCAGGATCGCCCCGGCGAGCAGGGCCGCGCTGTCGCCGAGGCCGCGGCGCACGGCGAAGAAGGCGTCGTGCACGCAGCTTCCGGCGGGCGGTTCGGCGTCGACGCGGACCGCGTCGCCGGCGTCACCGGCCAGGCGCGCGAGGAGTTCGGCCCGGGCCGCCGGGGCGTCCGGGTCGGCGCTCATCGCGGTGTCGTACAGCGCGCGGCGGCCTTCCATCAGGTCGGTGAGCCGATCGGCCACGGGACCGAGGGTTCCGGGCAGTTCGGCGGGGAGCGGCAGCACCAGAGCGGTGAGACCGTCCAGACCCGCAACGTACGTCACAGAAGTCTCCTGAACCTCAGAGGGTTACTCGTTGCACTTGAGTAACTACGATACGTGTCGACAGGGGCGGGTTCGGAACGTCGTGCAGACGAGGAGCAGTGCGATGACACGTTCGATCACGGTGGGACAGGAAATTCCGGTACGGCGGGAGGAGTTGGCGCGGCCCGCGGCGGCGGCCGCCGCCACCCCGGTCGCGCTGATGGAGCTGACCACGGGGTTCTGGCGGTTCAAGGTGTTGGCGGCGGGGGTCGAACTCGGCCTCTTCACCGCGCTGGAGCGGCTCGGCGGGGCCGACGCCTCCCGGATCGGCGCGGAGTTGGGCCTGCCCGCGCGGCCGACGCGCATGCTGCTCGCCTGCTGCACGGCCCTGGAGCTGCTGGAACGGCGGGCGCCCGGTGAGGGGGCCGGCGGCGGCGCGCGCTACCACAACACGCCGATGGCCGCGCAGTTCCTGGTCGAGGACCGCCCCCACTACTTCGGCGGCTTCGTGCGCTACTCCGACCGCTACGGCTACCCGGGCTGGGACCGCCTGACCGAGGCCCTGCGCACCGACCGCCCCACGACCTGGGACCCGGACGTCCAGGAATCGGCCTTCGTGACCGCCGATCCGGCGCTCCTGGAGGGCTTCTGGGGCGCCATGTTCACCCTGTCCTCCTTCACGGCCGCGGCTCTGGGCGAGGCGTACGACTTCACCGCCCACCGGCGCCTGCTGGACGTGGGCGGCGGCGCCGGAGCCTTCCCGGTCGGCCTGTGCCGCCGCTACCCGCACCTGCGCGCCACCGTGCTGGACCTCCCCCGGGTGGCCGCGATGGCCCGCGCCAAGGCGGCGGAGCTCGGCCTGGAGCAGGTGATCGAGGCGCGGGAGGGCGACTTCCTGCGCGATCCCGAACTCCCCGGCGGCCACGACGTGATCCTGCTGAGCATGATCCTGCACGACTGGGACGAGGCGACGGGGCGGCGGCTGTTGGAGAAGTGCTACGCGGCCCTGCCGTCCGGCGGCACGGTGGTGATCTGCGAACTGGTGCTGGACGACGACGAGTCGGGGCCGCCGTCAGCCGCCCTGATGGGCCTGAACATGCTGGTCGAGACCCGGGCGGGCCACAACTGGACCTACGCGGAGTACGCCGACTGGCTCGCGGCCGCCGGATTCGGCCCGCTCACCGTGCTCCCGCTGGACGCGGCGGGCGCGAACGCGGCCCTGGTGGCCCGGAAGCCCTGACGGCGCGGGGGTGTTCGCCGTCAGGGCCGCCTCCGGGTCGACGGCGTCCTTCGCCGCGCGTCAGCGCAGGGTGAAGAACACCATCGGGTTGTGGCCGCTGGTGCGGACCGGGACGTCGAGGCCCAGTCGCTCCTTCGTGCTCCCGAGGTGCTCGATGACCTCGGGGGCCTTCGCGGCCGACGGCGTGAAGTACGGGATGCCCCGCTCGGCGAGCCACTTCACCAGGACCGATCCCTCGCTGAACGGCTTCGGGCGCCGCCCGTGGAAGACGTCGTGGACGCTGGTCGGGGTCCCGGCGCGCATCTTCGGCAACAGGTGCTCGACGTACCAGCGGGCGAACCGGGCGCCGTGGTCGGCGTCGATGAAGAGGTAGTCGGTCGCGGCGGGGATCTCCTCCAGCCGGTCCTTGACGTCGCCCTTGGTGAAGGTCCACCGGTCGGCGGAGAGTTCCGCCGGCACGTTGCTCACCACCCGGTCGACGATGTCGAAGGAGTGCAGGTGGCCGACGCCGTTGTCGCGCAGGGCGCTGAGGATCCACATCGTGGACCAGCCGTAGAACGTGCCGATCTCCACCACCGTCTCGGGGCGGTGCTCGCGCAGCAGCAGATAGGTGATCTCCGCCTCGTAGTCGTCGAGTTGCGCCTTCATCGAGGCGCCGCGCCACTTCAGGAACGCCCGCTGCTCGTCCCTGACCAGGCTCAGGTCCCGCGCGTACTTCTCGTAGAGCGCCGCCACGGATTCCACCGTGAGGTCGTACGGGGGACGGCCGGAACGCCGCGGGGAGGCCCCGCGGACGCAGCGCTCCTCGGAACTTCCGATGCCCTGGGAAACGGTCACGACATTTCTCCTTGCAGCTGGTGGGGTTCGACGGACGTGCACGGCGTGCTCGCGGGCTCGCGCCGCCGGGCCGATCGCTCCAGGTCGCGGAACGACAGCCAGCACAGGGCGAGCACCCCGGCGAAGACGGGGAGCCAGGCCAGGCGGAAGAGGACCCAGAGCGGACCGTCCGGCGCGGTGTGCAGGCCGGACCAGTAGCCGCCGAGACCGAGCGCCACCACGGTGGTGGCGAGCATGGACGTCTGGTGCCAGAGGAAGACCGTCATGGCCGAGAGGTTCAGCAGCGCCACGGCCGCCCAGCGGAACTGACCGGCGGTGGCGCGGACGGGCGCACCCGCGGCGGGCGGCGGGGTCGGCCGCTCCCGCTGGCCGGTCAGGCGGCGCAGCGCCCCGCACAGCAGCAGGCCGAGGCCGCACTGGGCCACCCCGAAGCAGACGGCCGCCGGGGTCGGCGGGCTGAGGTTGGAGACGGCGGCCCCGGGGACGCCGACCATGCTCGCCGGGTAGCCGCACCACAGGACCAGGGCCGCCAGCGCGCCCGCACCACCGGCCAGCAGGGCGAGGGCGTACCGGCGCCGGGCCAGGCCGCCCGCCGCCCAGAGCGCGCCCAGCGCGTAGGGGACGAGCCAGCCCGCGAGGACGTTCAGCGAGCGGAGCGCGTCCAGTCCCGCCACGTCGCCCACCAGCGCGCGGACCAGGTCCGGGGCGGCGACCAGGGCGCCGGCCGCGAGGGCCAGTCGGCCGGGGCGGCGCCGGATCAGCGGGGTGGCCGCGGTGATCACCGCGTACACGCAGAGGAACCAGAGCGGCGAGAGGGCGAGTTGGACCAGGGTGCGGACCGTCTCGTAGGCGGCGCCCGCCGTGGCGAGCCCGATGAGGACCAGGCTCCACACGGCCAGCAGGGCCAGCGCCGGGCGCAGCAGCTGCCGCAGCCTGCGGGCCAGCCAGGCGCGGTAGCCGGTGCCGGCGGCGACGGCCGAGGCGTAGCTCCGGGAGCCGACGCGGCCGCCGACGAAGAAGAAGAGGGCGAGCGGCTGGAGCACCCAGGTCAAGGGGGTGAGGGCCGGGACGTGGCGCAGGGGGCTGTCGCCGGCCAGATGGCCACCGGCCCGCAGCACCACCGCGCTCACCAGCCAGTGGCCGAGCACCACGCCGAGGATGGAGTAGGCCCGTAGCGCGTCGACCGCGCGGTCCCGGGAGGACGGCGTCGCCGCGTCGATCGCCAGCACCGCCCGGTGCAGCCGGTCCCGGGCGCCCGGCCGGGCGGACGCCGCGGGGGCCGGGCCGGGCGGGGTCCGGCGGGGGGCGGGCACGGTGGCGGGGCGGACCCGGAGATCAGCCACGGGACACCTGCGCCCCCCGGCCCAGGCCGATCAGGGCGATGTTGCGCAGGGCGGCTCCGCCGGGGCGCAGGTAGCCGCCGTGCGGGCTGTCGCCGGTGGGGAGCGTGCGCGCGCCGAAGGCCGGGGACGCCGGGTCGGCGCCGAAGCCGACGCTCTCGCCGCCCAGGGTGAACTGGACGTGGGGCACGTTCGAGATCCAGTCCCGGCTCCCGCGGCCGGCCCAGAACGGGACGGGGATCCGCAGGGCGGAGAGCGAATCGACGCCGAGGCCCGGGCTGCCGAAGACGGCGACGCCGGTCAGGGCGGAGGAGGTCCACCGCTGCGTCCCGCGCACCGCGTCCGCGCAGACCACGGAGCCGTACGAGTGGCAGAGCAGGGCGACGGAGGCGTCGGGGGCGAGGTCCCGCAGCAGCGCGAGCTGCTCGCGGAGCCGACCGCCGCCCTCCACCGCCCGGTCCTGGGTCACCGTGTCACGGCTCTTGGTGCGCGGGGCCCGGTAGCCGTACCAACCGATGACCGCGACCGGGGTGTCGGGGTCGAGCGCGCGCATCTCGTCGTACAGGGCGCGGGTTCCGCCGCCGACCGAGGAGTGCGGGGAGCCGAGGTGGTCGAAGGTGTCGATGGTGGTGTCCGCGCCCGGCACCAGGAGGGCGATCCGCCGGGCGCGCGCCAGGTCGCCGAGCACCTCCACCGCCCGGCCGTCGCCCGTGGCGTCGACGTCGAGGAAGGTGCGGTCGGCGGCGCCGAGTTCGCGCAGCACCCCGGCCCGGTCGGTGTCGCCCATCCGGTCGGCCGCCGCGGCGGCGTCGGCGAGGTAGCGGCGGTTCTCCGCGTAGCGGCCGGGCAGGTCCCGCGCCGCCGCGGCGGTGTGCCGGGGCGCGGTCGGCAGGCCGGGCACCGCCGACGCGGTGGCGGCGTTGACGGACGCGACGATGCACCCCGCGACGGCGGCCACCAGCATTCCGTGTCTGATCCGCGCAGCACGCATGGTCAGCTTCCCTTCCTGTGGGCATGGCTCGGCCCGACGTGTCGGACCGGTGGGGGGCGGCGCCGCGGTACGGCGGCGCGCCGGAGCGCCCGGGCGGGGGTTCGGCCCGGGGAGGTTCGGGGGTACGGGGCTCGGGTTCCGGCGTCAGATCCGGACGGGCAGTTCCAGCACGGCGGTGGTCGAGCCCGTGGGTGGGCTGTCGAGTCTGAGGGTCCCGTCGACGGCGGCCAGTCGTTCGCGCAGGCCGAGCAGGCCGCTGCCCGCCCCGATCCGGGCGCCGCCGGCGCCGTTGTCGGCGACCGTGATCCGCAGCTGCTTCCCGACGAGGTCCGCGTCCACCGAGGCCCGCGTCGCCCCGCTGTGCTTGCTGACGTTCGTGAGGAGTTCGGCGACGCAGAAGTACGCCACCCGTTCGATCACCGGGTCCGGCCGCTCGGGCACGTCCACCGTCAGCGTGACGGGCACGCCGGCCTGCTCGGTCAGTCTGGGCAGTGCGTCGAGGAGCCCCCGGTCGAGCGCGGCGGGGCTGATCCCGTCGATGAGGCGCCGCAGCTCGGCGATGGCCTCGTCGGTCTGGGTACGGGCCCGGGCGACCAGGGCCCGGGGCCGGTCGAGTCGCGGGGCGCCGTCGAGCGCGTCCGCGGTGAGCGAGAGCGTCATGGCGATCGCGACGAGCTGGGCCTGCGTGCCGTCGTGCAGGTCGCGCTCGAACTGCCGCAGGCCGCGGTCGCTCTCGGTGAGGGCCGTGCTGCGCGCCCGTTCGAGGGTGCGCACGCGCAGCTGGGAGGCGGTGGGTCCGAGCAGGGTGCGGGCCAGCAGTCGGTGCAGGTCCATCACCGCGCGGGACGCCACCGGGGTGAGCGCCACCGCCACCGGGCAGCAGACGACGGCGGCCGCCTTCAGCCACGGCGGCTCGGCTCCGGCCAGTGCCCAGACGGCGCTCCAGATGCCGAAGACCGGCAGGCCGATCGTCAGGGCGAAGGCCAGGAGGTCGACCGGCAGCCGCAGCAGCAGGTAGAGCATCCCGCGCCAGGCGCTGACGTCGGTCAGGGCGCCGCGGACCCAGCGCAGCGGGCCACCGGCGGCGGCCGGGGGCGCGGGGGCGGCGACGACCTCGCCGAGCAGCGCCCGTACCAGCCGGGCGTGGGCCCGGCCGAGGTGGCGGGCTCCGCGCAGGCCGACCGCGAGCAGCGGCAGCCCGATCAGGGTCAGCGAGAGCAGACCCCCGGCGTAGAGGACGACCGCGACGTAGGCGGCGCCGAGCAGCGAGAGCGGCGGCCCGGTGAGGGCCATGGCGAGCGCCCCCGGCCGGATCCGCCACCACGGCTCGCGCTCCCCGTCGCCGGGGCGGGGCGCCGTCACGGCGCGGCCACGGCGGAGAGGGCCGGTTCGGAGGTGGCCCGGGCGCCGGTGGCCAGGATCGTCAGCACGGTCAGGGCCACGGACCCGAGCACCAGCGGGCCGTAGGTGTCGAGCGGGACCACGGGGACCGGGGAGCCCGTGGCGGCCACCGAGAAGGCCATGGTCATGGGGGCCGCGACCGCGACGCCCAGCAGGACTCCGGCCGCGGCGGTCAGGGCGGCCTCGGTGCCCAGCATCCGCATGAGCTGGGGCCGGGTCGCTCCGGTCAGCGTGAGGAGCGCGTACTCCCGGCGCCTGGCGACGGTCAGGGAGGCGAGCGTGTTCACCGTGGCCACCGCGCCGAAGCCGGCCAGCATGGCCAGCTCCACCCCGCGCAACCAGACGTCGCTGCGGGCGTACGCGCCGGGCGGGGCGACCTGTTCGAGGGTCGCGGTGACGGCGGCGAAGGTGGTCGAGAGCCCGACCAGCAGGGCGATCGGCACCACCGCGGAGGACAGGCGGTGGGCGTGGCCGCGCAGGTTGTCGGCGGCGAGGGCGCCACCGGCCTCGCCCCGGTGCCGTGCGCCCGCCAGCCGGAAGGGCAGACCGAGCAGGGCCATGGCGAGCCGTGCCAGCAGGGGGCCGAGCAGCCCCACCGCGATCATGAGGAGCAGGGTGCCGAGCAGGGTGAGCTGGACGGACTTGTCGACGGGTTGGCGCGAGGTGAACACCACGAGGGGCACGGCGCCGCCGAGGACGAGCAGGCCCGCGAGGGTGCGGAGCCAACCCGTGCGGCCCTGTTCGGCCGTCTGCGCGAGCGCCGCCGACGGCCGGCCGCGGACGGTGCGGCGGGCGGCGATCTTGGTGGCGCCGACGCCGACCAGCAGCGTCGCGGCCGTACCGATCATCGGGGGGCCCGCCGACCACGACACGGCGGCCCCGGCCGGGGCGATGTCCCGGGCGACCAGTTCGGTCAGGAACCAGCGCGCGCCCCAGGAGCCGATCAGCCAGGCGGGCGGCGAGACGAAGAGGGTCACCAGCAGCACCTGGCACCGGACCAGTCGCTTGATCTGGGCGGGGGTCGCGCCGGTGGTCCGCAGCAGGGCCATGGCGCGGGCCTGCTGCCGTACGGCGAGGGCGAGGGTGTTGGCGACGACGAACAGTGCCATCAGCATGGCGATCTCACCGAACGCTCCGCCGATCAGCCCGAGGCGGGAGCCGCCGCCGTCGATGGCCGTGGCGATGAGGGAGCCGAAGAGGGTGATCACGGTGACGGCCAGCAGGAGCGCGGCGGCCAGTCCGGCGAAGGCGGAGGGCCCGGACCGCAGGACTCCCAGGGCGAGCCTCAGCATCCCAGCCCGCCCAGCTTCTCGGCGATCAGTGCGGCGGAGGGGCGGACCAGCTCGTCGACCAGGACGCCGTCGGCGAGGATGACGACCCGGTCGGCGAAGCTCGCGGCGACCGGATCGTGCGTCACCATCACGCAGGTGCGGCCCTCGACCTCGACGCCCTCGCGCAGCAGCCAGAGCACTTCCCGGCCGGTGGCCCGGTCGAGGGCGCCCGTCGGTTCGTCGGCGAAGAGGATGCGCGGCCGGGCGTACAGGGCGCGCGCCACGGCGACGCGCTGCTGCTGACCGCCGGAGAGCCGGCCGGGGCGTTCCTTGAGCCGGTCCGCGAGGCCCACCTGGGCGAGCGCGGCGCGGACCGCGTCCCGGTCCACCCGGTGGCCCGCGAGCCGGGCGGTCAGGGCGACGTTCTGCTCGACCGTCATGGCGGGCATCAGGTTGTAGGACTGGAAGATGAAGCCCGCCTCGGCCCGCCGCAGCAGGGCGAGCCGCCGCTCGGGCAGGGCGGTGATCTCGGTGGGGCCCCAGTGGACCGTGCCGGAGGTCGGCTGGTCCATGCCCGCGAGGCACTGCAGCAGGGTCGACTTGCCCGACCCGGACGGGCCCATCACCGCGGTGAAGGTGCCGGGCTCGAAGCCGATGTCCACGCCGCGCAGGGCGTGCACCGCGCCGCGGCCACGACCGTACGAGCGGTGCAGGTGTGCGGCGCGCAGGCCCGTACCCGTTTCCACGGTGGGCCGGACAGGGGTCTCGGTGCTCGGTGACATGTCTCTATTCTTGGCCGCTGGGCCGCGCCGGACCACGGTGCTACCTCCCGGCTTCGGGGTTCGGATATCCGCCCCCCTCCCGCTGCGGGTGGGAGAGGGGCTAGTGCCGTGGCCGGAAAGGTTTGCCGGGTCGCGGTGTCCGGTGCGGTGCATCGCAAGGCGGAGGGCCACGGCTCGTACTGGACGTACTTGCGTGGGCCGACAACGCGGCGAGGTGCCGTGCCGGGCGCCGTGACACGGTGAACCTTTCCGGTCACGGCACTAGGGACCGACCTCCTGCAGGTACGTCACGACGGCCTTGACGCGGCGGTTGTCGGCTTCGGTCGCGGGCAGGCCGAACTTGGCGAACACCGAGGCCGCGTGCTTCTCCACCGCGCGTTCGGAGATCACGAGCAGGGCGGAGACGGAACGGTTGGAGTGGCCCTGGGCCATCAGGTCCAGGACCTCGCGTTCGCGGGCGGTCAGCCGGTCGAGGGGGCGGGTGCCCCGGTTCAGCATGCGGCTGACGATCTCCGGGTCGAGGGCCACGCCGCCCGCCGCGACCCGGCGCAGCGCTTCGACGAAGTCGGCGGTGGCGGCGACGCGCTCCTTGAGCAGGTAGCCGACGCCCGCCGCCTCGCCCGCCAGCAGCCGGGCCGCCCATGACGGCTCGGCGTGCTGGGAGAAGACGAGGACGCCGACCCGCGGGTGGTCCGCGCGCAGTTGGACGGCCGCGCGGATGCCCTCGTCCGTGTGGGTCGGCGGCATGCGGATGTCGACCACCGCGACGTCGGGGGCGTGCTCGGCCACCGCGGCCAGCAGTTCGTCCGCGTCGCCCGCGGTGGCGACGATCTCGCAGCCGCGGGCGGTCAGCAGCTCCACCATGCCCTCACGGAGAATGACCGAGTCCTCGGCGATGACCACTCGCACTGTGCGCTCCCCCCGTTCGCCGTCGGCGGTGCGCCGTCGACCGGACTTTCATTCAACCAGCACATACCCGTCGTCCGGGCGCCTGCCCCGCGAGCGGCGCAGCGCGCTGTGCACGAAGGTGCGCTGCAACCAGCGGTCCCTGCCGTCGTAGCGCGGGGTGAAGGCGGTGCGGCCGTGCGCGGTGACGTGGTTGTCGACGATGACCAGGTCGCCCGGCATCAGTTCGGACGTGGACGACACCCGTTCGAAGAGTTCGCCCAGCTCGGCGAGGGCGGCGGCGCCCTCTTCGGTGGTCGCCCGGGTGGCGGCGAAGTCCACCCGCA
Source organism: Streptomyces sp. NPDC059917 (assembly GCF_042730635.1). Classification (NCBI taxonomy): domain Bacteria; kingdom Bacillati; phylum Actinomycetota; class Actinomycetes; order Kitasatosporales; family Streptomycetaceae; genus Streptomyces; species Streptomyces sp. NPDC059917. Next base: position 49,242 of record NZ_JBHWLC010000022.1, on the reverse strand, counting down.
GGTCCGGGTCGTCCCGGGCGCCGCCGAGCACCGGGTGGTGGACGGCGCCCTGGCAGCCGGGTCCGAAGGAGGGCGGGGCGTCGGTGATGAACTCCGGCAGGCTCAGCCGCTTCCTGGTGACCGGGTCGAGCAGGTCCAGGACCTCGCGGACGCACGCGGTGCGGGTGCCCGCGACCCCTTCGTGGTCGGCGCGCAGGCACAGCAGCATGACGAAGTCCGGGCGGTGCTCGTGGAAGGCGTTCTCGGTGTGGAAGGAGAGCCGGACCGAGCCCGCGTTGCCCTGGAACCGTTCCAGCCCCGCGACGGGTACGACGTCGTGCACCAGGGCGCCCGACTTCTCCTGGCGGAAGCCGACGGGGTCGCCGAGGCCGCAGGCCACCATGAGGAGGGTCGCGGCGACGACGGAGGACTCCCGCTGGACCGAGCCGGCGACCGAGGGGGTGTCCCGGTCGTCGTCGCCCACGGGGAGTCCGCGGATCAGCAGGCGGCCGCGGGGGCCGGAGTGCCGGCGGAACCGGCGGATCTGCTGGCGCAGCGGGGCCGGCAGGCCCTCCCACGCGTCCCGGGCCGCCGCCACGAACTCGGGCGAGTCGACCCGGCCGTCGGCGACGTCGAGCAGCTCCCGCGCGGCGGCTTCCACCAGGGCGGCGGCCGCGCCGCCGAGCGCGAAGGCGGTCTCCTCGCCGATGCCGTTCTCCAACAGTTCCGTCATCGGGCACCTCCCGTACCGGACATCATCGCCACTTCCTCGGGCCTCTCGAACGCGTCGGCGAGCGCTGCGCTGCCGTATATCTCCTCGACCCATCCCTGGTGGTAGACCGAGTCCAGGTACCGGTCGCCCAGGTCGGGGGCGATCGCCACCGTGGTCAGCTCCTCGCCCGGGGCGTGCTCGTCGAGCCAGCGCAGGGCGCCGCTGATCACGGTTCCGGTGGAGCCGCCGAAGAGGAAGCCCCGTCCGGCCAGCCGACGGCAGGCGCGGATGGTCTCCGCCTCGGCGACGTGCACCACGTCGTCGATGTAGGACCGGTCGAGCAGCGGCGGGCGCACCCCGGTGCCGAGACCGGGGATCATCCGCGGCAGCGACGGGCCGCCGAAGGTGACCGAGCCGACGGCGTCGACCGCCACGACGGTGACGTCCGGCCGCTTCTCCTTGAAGTACCGGGCGCACCCCATGAGGGTGCCGGTGGTACCGGCCCCGATGAAGGCCACCTTCAGGTCGGGGAAGCGCGCGGCGATCGCCGGGGCCGTCGACCGGTAGTGCGCCAGCGCGTTGTTCGGATTCGCGTACTGGTTCAGCCAGACGTAGCGCTCGTCCGACTCGCACAGCTCCCGCACCAGGCGCAGCCGCGCCCCGAGGAACCCGCCCTCCGCCGCGGGCTCGGTGACGGTGTAGACGGTGCCGCCCACGGACTCGATGAGCTGCTTGGTGGCCAGGTTGCACCTGTTGTCGGTGACGCAGACGAAGGTGTAGCCCTTGCTGGCGGCAAGGATGCTCAGGGCGACGCCGAGGTTGCCCGACGACGACTCCACCAGGATGGATCCGGGGCGCAGGACCCCGCTCGCCTCGGCGGCCTCGACCATGGCCCGGGCGGCCTTGAGCTTGATCGATCCCGCGAAGTTGAACCCTTCGCACTTGAGGAAGAGCCTGCGCCCGAAGGTTCGCCGGAGATCGACGAACAGGTCCTCCTCGTGGTACTCCTGCGCCTCTGAGATGATCGGCACAGCTACCTCACCTTCTCGGGCAGTCGCCCCTAGCCGCCGTAACGGTTCATCTCGTGGAAGAAGTCCTCGACCACCTGCAGGTCGCCGCCGCGCGAGACCTGGTCGTACACGTGGGCGCTGACCGCCAGGTCGAGCACGCCGAGGCCGAACGGGGAGAAGACCACCGTGCGGTCGGTCGGGACGCTCGCGCGGCCCGTCATCACGTCGTGGAGGGTGCCGGCGATGAAGTCCCGGTTCCCGGTGAGCTGTTCGGCCAGGTGCGGCGAGGTGTTGGCCTTGAGGCAGTGCTCGACGTCGTCGACGTAGTTGACGGAATCGAGGATGATCTCCGGGGCCAGGTCGCGCAGCGAGACGTGCAGCACCAGCGGGTGGTGTGCGAACAGCTCCGGGTCGGTGACGTACGGGGTGCCGGCCACGGTGGCGAAGACCACCAGGTCGCTGGCGCGGATCAGCTCGTCCACGGTGTCGTGCACCGTCACCCGACCGCTCTCGCCGGAGCGTTCCAGGTAGTCGGCGAAGCCCGCCGCGTGGTCGGCCGACAGGTCGTGCACGCCGACCTCGTCGAAGGACCAGTCCGTGCCCGCCAGGTAGGTGTGCAGGTAGCGGGCGATCAGGCCGGTGCCCACGAAGCCCACCTTGGTGGGGCGGGTCCGGCCGCGGCTGAGCCGGTCGGCGGCGAGCGCGGCGGACGCGGCCGTCCGGCTCGCGCTGATGATCGAACTCTCCAGGCAGGCGTACGGGTACCCCGTGCGCGGATCGTTGAGTATCAGGACGGCGGAGGCGCGCGGCAGCCCGGACGCCACGTTCTCCGGGAAGCTGGAGATCCACTTGAGCCCGTCCACGCCGTCGTCGCCGTTCTCGCCGCCGCCGAGCGATGCGGGCAGGGCGATGATGCGGGCCGTGGGGCGGTCGGGGAACTGGAGGAAGTAGGAGGGCGGGTTGACCGTCCTGCCCTCGCCGTGCGCGTGGTACGCCGCCTCGATGATCTCCGTGACCAGTTTCTCCTGGCCGCTCAGCGCATGCTGCACCTGTCGGCCCGAGATCACGGAGAAGGTCGGGTTGTGCTTCGTCATCTGGATCCTCGGACCTCTATGCGGATGCGGATCGGGTGGTGGGGTTCGCCATCGCGACGAGCACCTCGCGCGCCCCGTCGTACGGCAGTCGGCTGTGCGCCGTGCGGAGGTTGTCGACGAGCATCAGGTCGCCCGCGCGCCACGGCTCGGCGACGGTGACGGAGTCGTACACCTTGTTGATCAGGGCGACGACGTCCTCGGTGATCTCGCCTCCGTCGCCGAAGCCCGTGTTGAACGGCAGGCCCTCGGGCCCGTAGACGTCGACGAGGTACTCGCGGACCTCGGGCGCCATCGTCCACTCGTTGAGGAAGGCGATCTGGTTGAACCAGAGCCGTCGGCCGTCGGCGGGGTGGCGCAGCACGGCCGGGCGGCGCTGGCTGGTGCGCAGGTCGTCACCGTGCCAGGTGAAGGAGATCTCGTTGGCCCGGCAGTACCGCTCGACCTCGGCGCGGTCGGTGGTGCCGAAGGCCTCGGACCACGGGACGCCGATGTCCTCGGTGTAGCTGCGCCTGAGCAGCCAGCCCTCCCGCTCGAAGCGCTCGACGAGGTCCGCGGGCAGTTCCTCCAGGACGCGGCCCGCGTCGGCCAGGGCGGTGGCCCCGCCGCTGGTGGGCGCGCTCAGGCAGGCGAAGGCCATGGTGGCCGGGAACTCCAGTGCGTAGCTCAGCTCGTGGTGCATGCACATGGGCTGGTTCGGCGGCCACTTGGAGGACGAGTAGATCCGGTCGTCGTAGGTCCAGCGGGGCGCGAACGCCTCGCGCTCGGGTACGAGGTCCTTGCCCAGGGTCGTCAGTACCGCGGCCGCGCCGGTGGCGTCGTGCAGCCCCAGACCGCGCACCAGGACGGCGCCCTGCGAGGCGACGACCCGGTAGAGCGCCTCGCGGTGTTCGGCGGCCCAGGCCACCGGGTCCGCGGGCGCGGCCACGGTGACGATGGCCGGGCGGCCCTCTTCACGCTGTCCGTCGAATCCGGCGAAGGGATCCGTGTCGTGCGTCGGCACTGTCACACTCGCTCTCTGTCGTGCGTGTCATGGACGGCCCGCACCACGGCGGCGCTCTGCGCCGCTCGGGTGCGGAAGAAGTGGTGCCCGCCGTCGGGCAGTTCGCTGACCGCCACGTCCCGGGCGAGGGCGCGCCAGGCGTCGAGGCCGCTCTCGTGGCCCCGGGTCGCGGGGTCGTCGGCGGCGACCACGAGGGTCAGCGGGGCGGCGAGGGGGCGGGCCGGGGGGTGTTCCACGGCGTCCGCGAAGAAGGCGTTCGCCTCCCGGACGTCGTGCCGGTACGCCGCGCCGACCAGCTCCGCCCGGCTCGTGTCCGTACCGGACAGGGCGGTGTAGCCGCCCTCGTCGCCGAGCCGCGCGGCGATCTCCAGCGGGGTCAGGGCCGCGAGTTCGGCGCTGAAGGCGCGCCGGGCCCCGGGGTCGCCGACCAGCTGGCCGCCGATCAGGACGGCCCGCGGACCCCGGCCCTGCTCCTCCAGCAGCCGTGCGGTCAGGACGGCCAGGGCGGCTCCGGAGGAGTGCCCCCAGAGGATGACCGGTCCCGCGGGGCGCCGCAGGAGCTCGCTCGCGACGGCCTTGGCGACCTGTTCCAGCGGGGCGAAGGGCTCGTCCTCGACCGTGAGGTCGTGGCCGGGCAGTTCCACCGCGTGGACGGCCAGCGCGCTGTCCGCCAACGCGGTCGCGAGGGGACGGAAGTTGACGGCGTTGCCACCCGCGTACGGGAAGCAGACCAGGGTGGCGGTCGGGGTGGGCGGTGTCAGCAGGGGGATCAGGTGGCCGGTGCCGGTGTCCGCGGCGTCGGCCGCGCCCGGTCCGCCGGTCGGGGCGCTCCCGTCGACGAAGGCGGCCAGGTCGCTCAGGCGCGGGTAGCGGGTGAGGTCCTTCAGGGAGACGACCCGGCCGAGCTTCACGACGAGGCGCACGGCGGAGAGGGAGGTGCCGCCCGCATCGAAGAAGTGGCTGGCGCGGCCGACCTGTTCGGGCGCCAGGCCGAAGACGGCGGCCCAGGCCTCGGCGATGCGCCGTTCCGTCGGGGTGACGGGGGGCTCGGGGCCGTCCTCGTCGACCTCCGCCAGCTCCGCCAGCCGCTTCTTGTCGATCTTGCTGTTGGCGGTGAGCGGCAGGGCGTCCAGGCGCTGGAACCGGCTCGGCACCATGTACTCCGGCAGCGCCGCCCCCAGCCGGTCGCGCAGCTCCTCGACGGGCACGTCGGCGGCGGCGGCGTAGAACGCCACCAGGCTCTCGCCGACGACGATCACGGCGGTGTCCCGGATCCCGGCGACGCCGAGCAGCCGGTTCTCGATCTCGCCGAGTTCGATGCGGAAGCCGCGCAGCTTCACCTGTGCGTCGCGGCGGCCCAGGAACTCCAGCTTGCCGTCGGGGCACCAGCGGCCGAAGTCGCCGGAGCGGTAGAGCCGTTCGCCCGGGCGGTGCGGATCGGTGCCGTAGGCGGCGGCCGTGCGCTCGGGGTCGTTGACGTAGCCGCGGCCGACGCAGATCCCGGCGAAGACGATCTCGCCGGGCGAGCCGAGCGGGACCGGTTCGAGGGCGGGGTCGACGACGTAGACCCGTACGTTGGCGACGGCGGGTCCCAGGGGCACCCGGTCGCCGCGCGGCGGCTCGGTCATCACCTCGTGGTTGGTGTCGTCGGAGGTCTCGGTGAGGCCGTAGGCGTTGACGAGCGAGGTGCCGGGGAAGGCCGCGAACCAGCGCTCGACCAGCTCCTTCTTGAGCGCCTCGCCGGTGGCCGAGAGGCAGCGGATCCGGCCCAGGCCGCCACCGTGCTCCTCCAGGTGGGAGAGCACCACTTCGAGGTAGGACGGCACCAGTTGGGCCACGTCCGCGCCGCGGGCGACCTCCACGAACCGCTCGACGTCGAGGATCGCCGCCTGCGGCACGATGAGCGTGGTGCCGCCGACCAGCAGGGCCGAGACGAGCTGCCAGAGCGAGATGTCGAAGCACTGCGGGGCGACCTGGGCGACGACGTCGTCCTCGCCCACCCCGAGGTCGTCGGTCTTCGCGTAGAGGTGGTTGAGCATGCCCTCGTGCTCGCACATCACCCCCTTGGGGGTGCCGGTGGAGCCGGAGGTGAAGTAGATGTAGGCCAGCCGCTCGGGGCCGATGGCGAGGCCGAGGTCCGTCGGGTCCGCGTCCCGGCTCTCCGCGACATGCAGGGCGGTGACGGACGGGCGGGAGCGCAGCGCCTCCTCCAGGCCCGTGCCGCCGCCCGGTTCCGTGAGGACGAGGGAGCACTGCGCGCGGTCGAGGGTGGTGCCGATGCGGTCCGCCGGGAAGTGCGGCTCGATCGGCACGTAGACGCCGCCCGCCTTGAACACGGCGAGGACGGACGCCATCCAGTCCAGGTTGCGCTCGGTGACCACGGCGACGCAGTCCTCGGCGCGCAGGCCGTGGGCGAGGAGGGTCCGGCCGATCCGGTTGGCGCGGGCGTTCAGCTCGGCGTAGCTGATCCGGTGCTCGCCCATGATCGCGGCCGTCTTGTCCGGGTACAGGCGCACCCGGTCCTCGAAGAGTTCGTGGAAGCGGCGGTCCGGCAGCTCCCGGTCCCGTCCGGCCATCCCGACGAGCTGGTGGTGGCGCTCCTCGGCGGAGAGCAGGCTGCGGCCCTCGTGCGGCGCGTCGGGGGCGGTGGCGATGAGGTCCAGGGCGGCGCGGTGGTAGCCGGCGACCCGGAGCGCGTGCTCGGCGTCGAAGTCCTCGGTGCGGTACGTCAGCACGAGGGCGCCGTCGGTGGCGCGGACCCCGAACACCGCGCCGTCGGGCAGCGCGTCGTGATCGGCGCCGACCACGCTCTCGTAGCCGTGGTCGGGGGCGACGGGCGCCGTACGGGCGCGCTCCACCAGCCCGGCCCAGGTGGCGCCGGCCACCGGCACCAGGTGGGGGGCGGGGCCGACGGCCACCTCGTCCTCACCGCTGAGGATCGCGACGACCTTGCTGTGGGCGGCAAGAAGTTCTGCCGGCTCCGGCGCGTATTCCAGGGGAATGCGCACGGATGCCGTGCCCGGTGCCGCACCGGCAGTCGTCTGCCATCGCGGAACGACGGTATGACCGGACCTCATGAGAGGACTCCTCCACTCGGGGAGTTGGAATGGGGAAAAGGTATTCGGGAGGGTTTCCCTCTCGTTATCGATCACTTTTCAGCGACGTCGATAACGGGATATCGCCAGCGGAACCGCGAAGCACATGAGGCCCGCGCTCCACAGCACGGTGCCGAGGACGGGCACGGCGACCGGTCCCCCGCCGAGCAGGTTGCGGCACGCGTCCGTCACCAGGGTCGTGGGGTTGACCTCGGCGAAGGTCCGCAGCCAGCCGGGCATCGTGCTGGTCGGGACCAGCATGGAACTGCCGAACTGGAACGGGATCATCCACAGGAAGCCCACCGACTGCACGGTGTTGGGGCTGCGGATCGAGAGCCCGATGAAGGCCGAGACCCAGGCCAGCGCGGTGCCGTACAGCAGGGTGAGCAGGACGGCGGCCACCGCGTGCAGGACGCTGGTCTCCACCCGGAAGCCGATGAGCACCGCGAAGAGGAGCATGACGACCTGCCCCAGCAGGAGCCGGGTCATGTCGGCCACGATCCGGCCCGTCAGGACCGCCGAGCGCGCGATGGGCAGGGACCGGAACCGGTCCATCACCCCGTTGTCGAAGTCGACGGCCAGCATGTAGCCGGTCGACCGGGACGCGAACATCAGCGTCTGCACCATGATCCCGGGGAGCAGGAACTGCCGGTAGTCACCGGGCCGGTCCCCCCAGATGGCGCCGCCGAAGACGTACAGGAAGATCAGCGTGAAGACCATCGGCATGACCACGGAGTCGAGGAGCTGTCCGGGGTCGCCGCGGAGTTGGAGCATGTTGCGCCGGGCGATGGCGAGCGACTGCCGCAGGGTGTCGCGCGGTCCGTTGCGGGCGGAACCGGCGAGAGCGGGTGGCCCGACGGTCGGCGCGAGGTCAGTGGTCGGGCTCACGCGGCGCTCCTGGTCAGTTCGATGAAGGCCTCGTCGAGGCTGGCGACCCGGGTGTCCACGGCCAGGACGTCCACCGCGGAGGCGGTGACGGCCCGTACCGCACGGGTCAGTTCGTCCGGTTCCACGAGCGCCAGCCGGACCAGGCAGGCCTCCCGGTCGATCCGGCCGTCCAGCCCCTCGAGGGTCAGGCTGCCCGCGAGGGCCTCCAGGTCCCGGGCGTGCGCGGGCCGCACCTCCAAGGTGCGGCCGCCCACCCGGGCCCGCAGCTCCGAGGCCGTACCCGCGGCGATCACCCGCCCCTTGTCCACGACGACGACCGAGTCGGCGAGCGCCTCGGCCTCCTCCATGTACTGGGTGGTGAGCAGGACGGTCGAGCCGGCGCGGGCCCGTTCCTTGACGATGGCCCACAGCTCGTTGCGGCTGTGCGGGTCCAGGCCGGTGGTCGGCTCGTCGAGGCAGATGAGCCTCGGCTCGCCCATGAGCGAGGCGGCGAGGTCGAGCCGCCGGCGCATGCCGCCGGAGTACTCCCGGGCGAGCTTGCCGCCCACGTCGTCGAGCCGGAACCGTTCCAGCATCCCGTTCGCCTGCGCCCGGGCCCGCCGGGCGGGTACGCCGAGGAGGCGGGCGATGAGGTACAGGTTCTCCCTGCCGGATATCTCTTTGTCGACCGAGGCGAACTGCCCGGTCAGTGCGATGCAGCGGCGGACCTGGTGGGGCTCCTTCGCCACGTCGTGCCCGAAGATCCGGGCACGCCCGGCATCGGGCCGCAGCAGGGTCGCCAGGACGCGCACGGTCGTGGTCTTGCCCGCTCCGTTCGGGCCGAGGAGGCCCAGGACCTGCCCGGCGGGCACCGCGAGGTCGACTCCGTCGAGGGCCCGGTGGGCGCCGAAGCGCTTCACCAGACCCTCGACCTCGATGGCCAGAGTCATGGCGCTATTGCGCGTCCATCGCGGTGGCCAGACTGCGCGGGCGCATGTCGGTCCAGTGGGCCTCGATGTAGCCGAGGCAGGCCTCGCGGGTGTCGGCCGGGTGGGCGGTCAGCCAGCCGGCGGGCACCTCGACGAAGGTCGGCCACAGGGAGTGCTGGCCCTCGTCGTTGACGAGCACCAGGTAGGTGCCGTCCGCGTCCTCGAACGGATTGGTCATACTCGTTCTCCTTCCAACCGGGGCGTGAGCACCGCGGCGAGCGCGCCGACGGTGGGGTGTTCGTAGAGGTGGTGCACCGACAGCCGGGCCGTCAGCGCACTGTTGATGCGGTTCACGAGCTGCGCGGCGCGCAGCGAGCTGCCGCCGAGGTCGAAGAAGCGGTCGTCGCGGCCGACTTCGTGGCCGAGCACGCCGCTCCAGAGGTCGGCCAGGGCCTTCTCCAGCTCGGTGCCCGGTGCCACGAAGGGCCGTCCGCCGCGTTCCAGCGCCGCGACCGCGACGGTGAGCAGCTGCTCCCGGTCGTCGGGCAGCCGCTCGACGCGCAGGGTGCGCAGGGGGTGGTCCAGCTCCCGGGCCACCGGCGCCACGGCCGCTCGCACGTCGTCCTCGGCGGCGGTGCCGGTGTAGACGACGATCGCCTCCGCCGTGTGCAGGCTCTCCGGGGCGAGGGCGCGGGCGATGTGCCCGTTGCGGCCGTCGAGGCCGACGAGCACGGTGGGCCGGTCCTGGCCCAGCACCGCGAGGAGCGAGGCGAGGCCCTCGTCGGGGTCGAGGGTGCGGAACCCGCGGGCCGCGGCGGCGCCTTCGGGCGCCCCCCGGTTCATGCCCAGGCCGCTCCAGGTGCTCCAGGCGAGGCAGTGCACGGGGCGGCCGCGCTCGCGGCCCCAGTGGTCGGCGAAGCCGTGCAGGAAGCCGTTGGCGGAGGAGTACGCCGCGAACGAGCTGCCGCCGAACTCGCCGTTGACCGAGGAGAAGAGCACCAGCGGCGTGCGGGGGCGGTCCTCCAGCAGCCCGGCGAGCGCGAGGGTGCCGCTCACCTTGGCGCGGTAGGCGTCGAGGAAGCCCTGCGGCGATTCCCGGACGACCTGGTGGAGTTCCAGCTGCCCCCACTGGTGGGAGACGTCGGCGCCGGCCAGGTGCAGCACCCCGTCCAGCGGCGCTCCCCAGCGCGCTTCCGCCTCGCGTACCGCGGCGCCCAGGGCGACCGGGTCGGCCACGTCGAGCGCCCGGTAGGCCACGTCGCCCAGGACGGCCAGGTCCGCCAGCCGCTCGGCGCGTTCGCCCCGGTCGGCCGGGCCGCGGCCCACCAGCAGCAGCTTGGCGCCGAGGGCGGCCAGGAGGTACTCCGCGACCGGGTGGGCGACGCCGCCGAGGCCGCCGGTGATCAGGTAGCGGCCGCCCGTGACGAAGGCGTCGCCGCCCCGGTCGTCGAGGGCGATCGGCCGCAACCGGGGCACCAGGCGCCGCGCGGCGCGGTGGGCGACGAGGTCGGCCCCGTCATGGCAGGCGAGTTCGGTGACGATCGCGGCGCCCCGGGCGGCGGGGTCGGCCACGTCGAGCTGGCGCACCGACGGCAGGGTCCGCTCCGCCGCGGCCGTGCGCAGGAGTCCCGGCAGGCCCGCGGCCGTGAGGTCGAGGCGCTCTCCCTCGGCCGTCCACAGACCGCCGCTGGTAACGACCAGGAGCGGGGGCGCGGGATGGTGCGCGGCCAGGTCCTGGAGCAGGCGCAGCACGTCGAGGGCGACGCTCTGCGCGTCGGGCCCCTCGGCCAGGTGCACCACGGCGCCGACCGGTGCGGGCACGGGGGCCCCGGCCCCGGGGAGCGCGCGGAGTTCGGGGACGCCGGGTACGGCGGCCAGCTCCGGCCGGAGCGCCTCGCTGACCAGCCACGGGCCGGGCGGCAGCGCGCCGCGGTCGGCGGGGGCCGGGGTCCAGGTCCGCTCGAAGTACCAGGAGCCGCCCGGCTCGTCGACCCACTGCGCGTACGTGCCCGCGTCGAGGTCGGCGATCAGCTGGGCGCGCTGGATCTTGCCGCTGCCCGTCTTGGGGAAGTCGGCCCGCTCCACCGGGATCACCAGGTCGGGCTGGAGGCCGAGGGCCTCGGCGACCCGTGCCCTGATCGCGGTGATGGTGTCGTGGACCGCGGTCCGGTCGCCGTCGGCGGGGACGAAGAAGATCACCAGCTTGTCGGTGCTGTCGCCCGCGCCGGACCAGCCGCAGGCGGCGACCCAGGTGGCTTCGGTGCCGGGCACCTGCTCGGCGATGGACTCCACGTCGTAGCTCAGGATGTTGGCACCCTGGACGATGATGAGGTCCTTCTCGCGGCCGGTGATGGTGAGTCGGCCCTCGTGCAGGAAGGCGAGGTCGCCCGTGACGAACCAGCCGTCGGCGGTGAACGCCTGTGCGTTCGCGGCCTCGTTGCGGTAGTAGCCCTCCATGATCGTCGGCCCGGTGATCTGGAGCCGCCCCACGTGGTCCTCGGGCAGCACGGTGTCGTCGGGGGCGACGACGCGCAGCCGGACGCCCGGGATCGGCGGGCCGACCTCGGTGAAGGTGACGGCGTCGGCGTCGGCCTCGGTGGACCAGCGCAGCGCGCCGCCGAGGGAGGCCTTGTCCACCCGCAACCGGCCCGCGAGCGGGTCCCCGGCGCGCAGCGTCGAGTAGGTCACCCCCGAGCTGGTCTCCGACATCCCCCAGCAGGGGCGCATCGCGTCGGCCCGCATCCCGTGCGCCGTGAGCAGCTCGATGAAGCGGTCCGCGGTGCGGCTGACGACGGCTTCGCCCGCGTTGCACAGGTGGCGCAGCGTGGTGAGGTCCCAGGACCGGCCGGTCATGGCCTCGGCGCGCTCGTTGACCAGCGCGAAGGCGAAGTTGGGGGCCCAGGTGTTGGTGACGCCGTGGCGGTCGATCCAGTCGAGCCAGCGCAGCGGGTCCGCGAGGAAGGCGTCGATGGTGGCGTTGACGTGGCGGCAGCGCAGGACGACGTCGCGCACGTTGTACATCACGATGCCGCCGACGTGGTCGAGGGGCATCCAGTTCAGCGCGACCTCGGCGGAGTCGAAGCCGTTGGCCGCCGCGGTGGCCCGGGTGCGGGCCAGGATGCTGCGGCTGGCGTGCCGGACCACCTTGGGCACGCCGGTGCTGCCGGAGGTGAGCAGGTGCACGGCGGGGGTGTCCGGGGTCGCCGGGAACCAGTCCGTGCTCTCGGGGCCGTCGCTCAGGTCCTCGAAGACGGCGACGCGCAGGTCGTCGACGCCCCAGAGGGCGGAGAGCTTGGCCACCGCCGGGGCGAGGGAGGCGTCGGCGAGGACCAGCGGCCGGTCCAGCAGCTCCCAGGCGTTGCGGAGCTTGGTCGTGACGGCGTTCTCCCGGTCGTAGCCGGGTGCGGCGCCGACCGGGGTGGGCAGGTATCCGCCCAGGACGCACGCCCAGAACGCCGTGACGAAGGCGCGGTTGTCGTCGAACTGGAACAGCACGGAGTCGCCGGGGGCGATGCCGGTGGTGCGCAGGCCGGTGAGCAGGCGCTGCGCGTCGGCGAGCAGCTGCGCGTAGCTCTGGACGCGCTCGCCGTCCTCCGTCAGGTACACGGTGCCGTGCTCGGGGGCGAGTTCGGCGGCCCGGCGCAGGGCCTCTTGCAGCGTGGTCGGGAAGTCGGGGTCGGGGGGCAGCTCGCCGCCGTGGGCGAGGGCCGGCGCCGCGGAGTGCGCGGGAGGGGCGTCCGTGGCGCGGGGCGCGGCCGGGCGCACCCGGTCGCGCCGGGCCTCCCGGCGGAGCAGGGGTACGGCTTCCTCGACCCCCGCGACGGATTCGGCCGCGGCCCTCAGCCGGGCCACCGCGTCGTGTCCGGGCATCGTCATCGGATCCGTTCCCCCTGGCCCGCGTGGGCGGGCTCGCGGCCCAGCAGGGTGCTGCCGAGCATCGTGGTGAGCTCCTTCTGGGAGTCGTCGAGGTAGAAGTGGCCGCCGGGGAAGACCCGGGTGGCGAAGGCCCCGGTGGTCTGCTCCCGCCAGCCCTGGAGGGCGCCGACGGGGGCGCGCGGGTCGGTGTCCCCGCCGAGTGCCGTGATCGGCACGTCGAGCGGCTCGCCGGGGACGTGCCGGTGGTTCTCCCAGAGGGTGAAGTCGGCGCGCAGCGTGGGCAGCAGCAGCTTCATCAGCTCGGGGTCGGTGAAGACGCCCTCCGACGTGCCGTCCAGGCCGCGCAGCGCGGCGCCGAAGTCCTCGTCGGAGAGCCGGTGCAGCTCCGGTGCGCCGCTGTCGGCGCCCGGGGCGCCCTGCCCGGACAGGAAGAGGTGTCCGGGCTGGGTACCCCGCTTGCGCAGCGCCCTGGCCAGCTCGAAGGCCAGCAGGGCGCCGCCGCTGTGGCCGAAGAAGGCGTAGGGGCCCTGGAGGTAGGGCCGCAGCGCCACCGCGACCATGCGCACGGCGACCGCGACGGAGGCGGGGTGCGGCTCGCCGACGCGGTCCTCGCGGCCGGGCAGTTGCACGGCCACGATTTCCACCTCCGGCGGGAAGAGCGCCGGCCACGCGGTGAAAGCGCTCGCCCCCGCTCCCGCATGGGGAAAGCAGAAGAGACGAACCCTCCGGTTCGTCCGCCGCGCACGGCGGACGAATGGAGTTTCTGCTATGAGCCTGTCAGGCATGACCGAGCCGCCTCAAAATCTGCGGGACAACAGGAATGAGGACCACGGTATTGAGCGGCCTTATCGGTCCTCTATTACGGCCATTTCCGGGCCGCATTCGAAGGTGCCCGCGATACGGGTGGCCACGTCGCGCAGCACGGCCGCGTCCAACAGGTCGTCGTGCGCGCAGTCGTACGGGGTCGTCCTCAGCTCCCCGTCCACGTAGGGGGCCCAGTGGGCGGCCAGCTTCGCGCCACCCTCCGCGCCGCCCGAGGTGAACAGGGCGACCTCGCCCTTGTAGGCGGCGGGCCGGTGCGCGGTGACCACCATGATCGTGTTGATCATGACGTCGAAGAGCCGTTCGTCGGCCGCGCCGCCGAGGACGTCCTCGACCAACGTGAGGCCCCGCTCGCGCTGTTCGGCCTCGTCCCCGCGGTCCTCGGGATCACCGCCCGCGTCGTCGCTGATCCGGGCGAGCACGTCGGCGGCGGTGAGCAGCCGGTGTTCCTCCACCGGGCCCCGCTGGCCGGGGTCGCCCGGCCGCGCGTCCATGATGGCCAACAGGTCCACCTGTTCGCCCTGTTCCTGCAGGGCGGTGGCGATGGCGTGCGCGACGTTGCCGCCCGTCGAGTACCCGAGCAGGTGGTAGGGGCCCCGCGGCTGTACGGAGCGAATCTGCTCCACGGCGTCGAGCGCCCACTCGGCCAGCGACCGCGGCAGCGGTCCCGGGCCGTCGAGTCCCCGCGCCTGCAGCCCGTACAGGCCCACGTCCCCGGGCAGTCCGCGCAGGAGTCCGGCGTAGCACCAGCTCAGTCCGAGGGAGGGCGGTGCGCAGAACAGCGAGGGACGGTCCGCGGCGCGGCGCAGTACCACCAACGGCCCGGTGTCGTCGGGGGCGTCGAGCCGCGCGGCGAGCAGGGCCGGGGTGGGCGCCTCGAAGAGGGTCCGCACGTCGGTCGCCACGTCGAGCGCCGTGCTGATCCGGGTGGCCAGGCGCATCGCGAGCAGCGAGTGGCCGCCGAGTTCGAAGAAGTTCGCCTCGACGCCGACCCGGGGCAGTTCGAGCGCCTCCGCGAAGAGGCCGCACAGGAGCTCCTCGCGCAGGCTTCGCGGGTCTCGCCCGGCCGTCGCCTCGGGCGCCCGGGGCACGGGCAGGGCCTTGCGGTCGAGCTTCCTGTTGGGGCTCAGCGGCAGCACGTCCAGCACCATGACGACGCCGGGCACCATGTGGGCCGGGAGCGCCGTGGCGAGCCGCCCGCGCAGTGCGCCCGGGTCCAGGGTCTCCCCCGGGGCCGCGACCGCGTAGCCGACGAGCCGTTCGCCGTGGACGGCGGCCGCGGCGTGGGAGACACCGGGCTGCTCGGCGAGCGCGGACTCGATCTCGCCCAGTTCGATCCGCAGGCCGCGGAGCTTGATCTGGGTGTCGGCCCGGCCGACGAAGACCAGTTGGCCGTCGCGTTCCCAGCGGACGAGGTCGCCGGTGCGGTACATCCGGGCGCCCGGTACGAAGGGGTTCGCGACGAACCTCTGGGCGGTGAGCCCGGGGCGCTCCAGGTAGCCGCGGGCCAGGCCGGGGCCCGCGCTGTACAGCTCGCCGGGCACGCCGGGCGGGACCGGCCGCAGGTGGCGGTCGAGCACGTACGCGGCGGCGTTGGCGACGGGCCGGCCGATCGGGGCGGGCTGGCGTCCGGGGGCGTCGTGCACCCAGGAGGCCACGTCCACGGTGGCCTCGGTCGGGCCGTAGGCGTTGACGAGCCCGCGCCCCCGCGACCAGTGGGCGATCACGTCCGCCGGGGGCACGTCGCCGCCCGTGACGATCATCCGCAGGGCGGGCAGCTCGATCCGCGGCAGGCCGGACAGCACGGCCGGGGTGAGGTGCGCGTGGGTGATCCGCCGGTCGGCGAGGAAGGCGGCGAGTTCGTCACCGGCCAGGGCGCCCGGGGGGATCACCAGGCAGGAGCCGCTGAGCAGGGCCAGGCACAGTTCGGAGACGCTCGCGTCGAAGCTCGGGGAGATGAGCTGCGCGACGCGGTTGTCCGGTCCGGCCCCGTAGCGCTCGGCCTGGTTGGCGACCAGCCCGGCGATGCCGCGGTGCGTCACCACGACGCCCTTGGGGCGGCCCGTCGAACCGGAGGTGTAGATGACGTAGGCGGCGTCGTCGAGGTGGCGGGCGACGACCGGCTCCGTGTCCGGGAGCCCCCGCGGGACCGGGAAGGAGGCGGCGGTGAGCTCGCACACCGGGCGGGCGTCCTCCAGCATGAACGCGATCCGCTCGGCCGGGTAGTCCGGGTCGACCGGCAGGTAGGCGGCGCCCGTCTTGAGCGTCGCGAGCACGGCGACCACCAGATCGGCCGAGCGGGGCAGCCGCAGGGCGACGATCTCCCCCGGTCCCGCACCGCGCTCGCGCAGCAGGTGCGCGAGCCGGTTGGCCCGCCGCTCGAGTGCCGCGTAGTCGAGCGTCTCGGCGCCGTCCTGGACGGCCGGGCGGTCCGGGGTACGGGCCGCCTGGCGCGCGAACAGCTCCGGCCAGGTGAGGGCGGGGACCTCGCGGGCGGTGTCGTTCCATTCCTCGACGAGCCGGTGGGTCAGCTCCGGGCCGAGGACGTCGAGCCGCTCCAGCGGCTCGTCGGGCGCGGCCACGGCCTCGGCCAGCAGCCGGACGAAGGCGTCGGCGAGGCCGCGGACGGTCTGCGGGTCGAACAGGTCGGTGGCGTAGCGCAGGATGCCGTTCAGCCCCGTGCTCCCGTCCTCCTCCAGGACGAAGGCCAGGTCCACCTTGGCGGACTCCGCGTCGACCTGTTCCCCGCGGACCACCAGGCCCGGGAGCTCCGGCTCCGAGATGTCGAGGTTCTGCAGGGTGAGCATCACCTGGAAGAGCGGGTGGTGCGACAGCGAGCGGGCCGGGTTGAGCACCTCGACCAGCCGCTCGAAGGGCACGTCCTGGTGGGCGAAGGCGGCCAGGTCGCTCTCCCGCACCCGGTCGACGAGTTCGTTCAGCGAGGGGCTGCCGGAGACGTCGGTGCGCAGCACGAGCGTGTTGACGAAGAAGCCGACCAGCTCGCGGGCGGCCTCCTCCTCGCGTCCGGCGACCGCGCAGCCGAGCGGGACGTCCGTGCCGCAGCCGTACCGGGCGAGCAGGGCGGCCACCGCGGCCTGGAGCACCATGAACACGCTGGCGTGGCGGCGCCGGGCCAGGTCCGCGACGGCGCGGTACAGCTCGGGCCCGATGACCAGCGGCTCGGTGCCGCCGCGGTGGCTGAGGGCGGCGGGCCGGGGACGGTCGAGGGGCAGGTCCAGCAGGTCGGGCGCGCCCGCGAGGGTGTCGCGCCAGAAGGCGGTCTGGCGCGCCAGGACGCTGTCCGGGTCGCTCTCCTCGCCGAGGACCTCCTGCTGCCACAGGGCGTGGTCGGCGTACTGCACCGGCAGCGGCGTCCACTCGGGAGCGCGGCCCGCGCGCCGGGCGCCGTAGGCGGTGCCCAGGTCGCGCAGCAGCGGTCCCATCGACCAACCGTCGCTGACGATGTGGTGGACGAGCACGAGCAGCACGTGTTCGCCGGGTGCCTGGGTGAACAGCCAACCGCGGATGGGTAGTTCGCGGTCCAGTACGAAGGCGTGCGCCGCGGCGGCGGTGACGTCGCCGCCGGCCACCTCCTCCAGGACCGGCTCGTCGGCCACGATCCGCTGGTACGGCACCCCGTCCTCGTCGCCGAAGACGGTGCGCAGGCTCTCGTGCCGCCCCACCACGTCGGCGAGGGCGGCCCGCAGCGCGTCCCGGTCGACCTCGCCGGTGAGCCGCAGCGCGAGCGGCACGTTGTAGGTGGGCGACGGCCCCTCGAAGCGGTACAGGAACCACAGGCGGCGCTGGGCGGCCGACAGCGGCACCCGCGCGGGCCGCGGGCGCGGGGCGAGCGCGGGCCGTCGCGGCCGCTCGGGCGGCCCCGACGCGGCGATCCGCGCGGCGAGACCGGCGACGGTGGGCGCCTCGAAGAGGGTGCGGATGCCGACCTCGACGCCGAGTTCGTCCCGCACGCGGGCGACGACCCGGGCGGCGAGCAGCGAGTGCCCGCCGAGGTCGAAGAAGACGTCGTCGACGCCTACGGTCGCCACGCCCAGGCTCTCGGCGAAGATCGCGCAGAGGGCTTCCTCGCGGGCGTCCCGGGGACCCCGGGCCCCCACGACCGCCTCCTCGGGCGCGGGCAGCGCGTCCCGGTCCAACTTGCCGTTGCCGGTGGCGGGCAGCCGGTCCAGCGCCACGTAGGCCGAGGGCGTCATGTACTCGGGCAGCCGCTCGGCGGCGTACGCCCGGACGGCGTCCAGGTCGAGCCCGGCGGGCGTCACATACGCCACCAGGCGCTTGTCGCCCGGCCGGTCCTCGCGCACCACGGCGGCGGCGTGCGTCACCTCCGGGTGGCCGCCGACGGCCGACTCCACCTCGCCCAGCTCGATCCGGAAGCCGCGCAGCTTCACCTGGTGGTCGACGCGCGCGACGAACTCCAGCTCGCCGTGCCGGTTCCACCGGCCGAGGTCGCCGGAGCGGTACATCCGCGAACCCGCGGGGCCGTAGGGGTCGGCCACGAACTTGGTCGCGCTGAGACCGGGCCGGTTGAGGTAGCCGCGGGTGACCAGGTCGCCCGCGATGTACAGCTCGCCGCTCACGCCGACGGGCAGCGGGCGCAGCTTCGCGTCGAGCGCGTACATCCGGGTGTTCCACACCGGTCGGCCGATGGTGATGACCCCGCCGGGGACGGCGTCCCCGGGGGCGATGCGGTACTCGGTGCAGCCCACGGTCGTCTCCGTCGGCCCGTACTCGTTGACCACGGTGACGCCGGGGTGACGGCGGCGCCACTCGTCGAGCAGCTCGCCCATCAACGACTCCCCGCCCAGGACCAGTTGCTCGGTCGGGGAGAAGGCGTCCGGCAGCTCGAGCAGCAGCGACAGGTGGCTCGGGGTGGCCTTGACGAAGGCGGGCCGCTCGGCCGGGGCCTCGCCCTTGAGGTCGACGAGGTCCACCGCACCGCCCGCCGTCAGGGGGGCGAAGACGCCGGTGACGGTGAGGTCGAAGGAGATCGGCGAGTGCACGAGCGCGCCGCGCCCGACCGAGTCGTAGGCGCTGCGGGCCCACGCCAGGTACGCGCTCAGCGAGCGGTGCTCCACCACCACGCCCTTGGGCCTGCCGGTGGAACCGGAGGTGAAGATGACGTAGGCGGCGGCCCGGTCCGACGCGAACCGCGGCAGCGGCGCGTCGGCGCCCTCCTCGTGGGCGGGGTCCTCGTCCAGGTGCAGGCGCGGACGTGTGCCGGGCAGGGCGGTCGCCGCGGTGGTCAGCACCAGCACCGGATCGACGTCGTCCAGGACAAAGGCGAGCCGCTCGGCCGGGTGGTCGGGATCCAGCGGCAGGTAGGCGGCCCCGGCGCGGAAGACGGCGAGCACCGCGACCACCAGGTCGACGGACTTCGGCAGGGCGATGGCCACGAACGTCTCGGGGCCCGCGCCCCGCGCGACCAGGGTCCGGGCGAGCCGCTCGACCCGGTCGGCCAGTTCGGCGTAGTCGATCCGGTCGTCCCCGCAGACCACGGCCAGGTTTCGGGGGGTGGCGGCCGCCTGCGCGGCGAACAGCTCGGGCACGGTCGCGCGGGGCACGTCGCGGCCGGGGTCGTTCCAGCCGACCAGCACGTCGTGGCGCTCCTGCGCGGACAGCACCGGCAGGTCGCCGACCGGCAGGTCCGGGTCGGCCGCGGCCGCGGTGAGCAGTCGGACCAGGCGGTCCGCCAGCGCCCGTACGGTCTCGGCGTCGAACAGGTCGGTGGCGTACTGGATCGCCCCGTGCAGGCCGTCGGGACGGCCGTCCTCGGTGTGCTCCTCGGAGAGGAAGAAGGACAGGTCCAGCTTGGCGCTGTCGCCGCCGACCTGTTCGCGCTCGACCCGCAGCCCGGCCATGCCGAAGTCGCCGCCCGCGGTGTTCGCGAAGGTCAACATCACCTGGAAGAGCGGGTGGTGGGCGAGCGAGCGGGCCGGGTTGATGACCTCGACCAGCCGCTCGAAGGGCACGTCCTGGTGGGAGTAGGCGGCCAGGTCGGCCGTGCGGACGCGGCGCAGCAGCTCCGCGAAGGACGGGTCGCCCGAGACGTCGGTGCGCAGCACCAGCGTGTTGACGAAGAAGCCGACGAGGTCGTCGAGCGCCTCGTCGGTGCGCCCCGCGATCGCCGTCCCCAGGGGGATGTCGGTCCCGGCGCCCATGCGGGTCAGCAGGGCCGCGATACCGGCCTGGACCACCATGAACAGGCTCGCCTGGTGGTCGCGGGCCAGGGCCGCGAGCGCCGCGTGGGCGTCGGCCGGCACGGACAGCTCCACCACGGCGCCGCCGGTCCCGGCCACCCCGGGACGCGGGCGGTCGGTGGGCAGTTCGAGGAGTTCGGGGGCCCCGGCCAGCGCGGTCCTCCAGTGGTCGAGCTGGCGGGCGATGAGGCTGTCCGGGTCCTCCTCGCCGCCGAGCAGCTCCTGCTGCCACAGCGCGAAGTCGGCGTACTGCACGCGCAGGGCGGCCCATCCCGGCTCCTCACCGGCGCAGCGGGCCGCGTAGGCGCTCGCGAGGTCGGCGGCGAGCGGCGCGGCGGACCAGCCGTCACCGGCGATGTGGTGCAGGAGCAGCAGCAGCGTGTGCTCCTCGGGGCCGGACGCGAAGAGCGTGACCCGCAGCGGGGCCTCGCGCTCCAGGTCGAAGGCGTGCGCGACCGCTTCGTCGAGGGCCCGCGGGGAGAAGGGCTCGGTCCGCAGGTCGACCTCGGCGGGCAGGACCCGCTGGTAGGGCGTGCCCGCGAAGTCGGGGAAGACGGTCCGCAGCGCCTCGTGCCGCTCGACGACGTCGGTGAGCGCGGCGTGCAGCGCGGCGCGGTCCAGGCGCCCGGTCAGGCGCAGCGCGATCGGCAGGTTATAGGTGGCGCCGGGGCCTTCGAGGCGGTCCAGGAACCACAGGCGTCGCTGCGCGTACGACAGCGGCGGGTGCTCCGGGCGGGGCCGGACCAGGACCGGCGGGCGCGCGGCGGCCGCCGTGTCGAGGCGGGCCGCCGTCGCGGCCGGGGTCGGCGCCTCGAACAGCGCGCGGATGGGCAGTTCGACGGCGAAGGTGGACCGGATGCGGCTGACCAGCCGGGTGGCGAGCAGCGAGTGCCCGCCGAGGGCGAAGAAGTCGTCGTCGACGCCGACCCGGTGCAGGCCGAGGACCTCGGCGAACAGGCCGCAGAGGATCTCCTGCTGCGGAGTGGTCGCGGCCCGCCCCGCGGGGGCGGCCGTGAACTCGGGTGCGGGCAGGGCGGCGGTGTCGAGCTTGCCGCTGGGGGTCAGCGGCAGGGCGTCGAGCACGACGACCGCGCCGGGTACGAGCGCCTCGGGCAGCCGTGCGGCCAGGTGCTCGCGGACCGTGCGGGCCAGGTCGGCGGCGGCCGGGCCGGACCGGGCGGGCACGACGTGGGCGACGAGGCGCTCGTCGACCATGGTCACGACGGCCTGGCCCACCTCGGGCAGTTCGGCCGCCGTGGCCCGGATCTCGTCCAGCTCCACGCGGACGCCGCGCACCTTGACCTGGCGGTCGGCCCGGCCCTCGAACTGGATCGAGCCGTCGGGGTTCCACCGGCCGAGGTCGCCGGAGCGGTACATCCGCGAGCCCGCCGGGCCGAAGGGGTCGGCGACGAAGCGCTCGGCGCTGAGGCCCGGCCGGTCGAGGTAGCCGTGCGCGAGCTGGACGCCCGCGAGGTACAGCTCTCCCACGACGCCGGGCGGAACCGGGCGCAGCGCGTGGTCGAGGACGTGGACGCGGGTGTTCCACACGGGGAAGCCGATCGGCGCGTTGCCGGGGCCTATCTCCTGACCGCCGTGCCACGCGGTGACGTCGACGGTGGCCTCGGTCGGGCCGTACAGGTGGTGCAGGGGGACGCCGAGCAGGTCGCGGAAGGTCCGGTGCAGGTCGGCGGGCAGCGCCTCGCCCCCGCAGAACACGCGCCGCAGGCTGGTGCAGTCACCTGCCTGCGGCGTCCGCACGAAGGCGTCGAGCATGGCGGGGATGAAGTGCGCGGTCGTCACGCCTTCGGCGCGGATCAGCTCGGCGAGGTACTCGGGGTCGCGGTGCCCGTCCGGCTTGGCCATCACCATCGTGGCGCCTTGCAGCAGCGGCCAGAAGAACTCCCACACGGACACGTCGAAGCTGGTCGCGGTCTTCTGCAGGACCCGGTCGTCGGCGGCCAGGCGGTAGGCGCGCTGCATGCCGTCGAGCCGGTTGACGGCCGCGGCGTGCGGGATGACGACGCCCTTGGGGCGGCCCGTCGAGCCGGAGGTGTACATGACGTACGCCGGGTCGGCCGGGTGCAGGGGGCGGAGCCGGTCCGCGTCGGTGAGCGGGGTGTCCGCCTCCACCGGCTCCGCCGCGTCGACCTCGGCCAGCAGGGCGGCGTCCAGTACGCAGATCGGGGCGGCGTCGTCCAGCATGTAGGCGATCCGCTCGGCCGGGTAGCCGACGTCCACGGGCAGGTACGCCGCGCCCGTCTTGACGATCGCGAGCAGCCCGACGAGGAGCTCCACCGAGCGGGGCAGGGCGAGGGCCACCAGCCGGCCCGGGCCCGCGCCCCGGCCGACGAGGTGACGGGCCAATCGGTTGGCCCGGGCGTGCAGTTCGCCGTAGCCGACCTCCGCGCCCGCCATGACGAGCGCGATCCGGTCGGGGGTGCGGGCGGCTTGGGCGTCGAGCAGCTCGGGCAGGACGGCGGACGGCAGGTCCAGGTCGGTGGCGTTCCAGGTCTCCAGGACCCGCGCGCGCTCGGCGGGCAGGGTCACCTCGATGCGCCCGACGGGACGGTCGGGATCGGCGGCGACGGTGTCCAGGACCTGGAGGAACCGGGCGGCGACGGCCTCGCCGCCCGCCCGGTCGAAGGCACCGGGACGTACGTCGAGCCGCAGGACGAGGCGGTCGCCCAGGACCCCGGTGACGAGGCTGAGCGGGTAGTGGGTCGCGCCCCCGCCGTCGATGTCGGTGACCTTGAGCTTCCGCGCGGCCTCGGCGTCCGCGCCCTCGTCGGATTCCTCGAACGGGTAGTTCTCGAAGACGAGGATCGAGTCGAAGAGTTCTCCCGCGCCCGCCGCCCGCTTGATCTCGGCGAGGCTGACGTGGTGGTGGCCGAGCAGGTCGCCCTGCTGTCGCTGAAGGGCGCCGACGGCCTCGGCGAACGGCACGGCGGGGTCGAGCCCCACGCGCACCGGGAGGGTGTTGATGAAGAGGCCGATCATCCCCTCGACGCCGGGCAGGTCGGCCGGGCGGCCGGAGACCGTGGCGCCGAAGACGACGTCGCCGCGCCCGGTGAGCTGCCCGAGCACCATCGCCCAGGCGCCCTGCACCAGGCTGTTCACGGTCAGGCCGCGTTCGGCGGCCAACCGGAGGAGCCGTGCGGTGGACCCGGGCGACAGCTCGGCGCTGATCCGCTCGGGCAGTACGGTGCCCGCGGGGGCGCCGGGGGCCACCAGGGTCGGCCCGTCGAGGCCGGCCAGGGCCGATGCCCACGCCGTGGCCCCGGCGGCCGCGTCCTGGCGGCCGATCCAGCCCAGGTAGTCCCGGTAGGGGGTGACCCGGGGCAGGGCGTCGGCGCTGCCCCGGGCCTCGTAGACGGCGAAGAGCTCACCGACCAGGAGGGGCGCGGACCAACCGTCGAGCAGGATGTGGTGGTTGGTCACCACGAGCCGGTGCTCGTCCGGCCCGAGGTGGACCAGGTGGAACCGGATCAGCGGCGGGCGGGCGAGGTCGAAGCGGGTGGCCCGTTCGGCCGTCAGGAACGCGTCCAGTTCCCCGGCCGCGAGGGTCGACTCGGACCAGCCGGGCGCCACCTCCCTCGGGATGATCTGCATCGGGCGGCCGTTCGCCCGCATCCGGAAACCGGCCCTGAGGTTGGCGTGCCGCTGGAGGACGGCCTCGGCGCTGCGGCGCAGCAGGGCCGCGTCGACCGCGCCGGAGAGCTCCAGCACGAGCTGGGTGTTGTAGACGTCCACCGCCTCGTCGTCGTAGAGGGAGTGGAAGAGCAGTCCCTCCTGCAACGGCGTGAGCGGCAGTACGTCTTCGAGGCGCGAGCGCTTCATTACCAGTCCCCCAGTTCAGCCTCAAGGCTGTCGATCTCGCTCTGTGTCAGGTCGTCGCTCAGGTCGGAGGGCGTCAGCCCGACCGTGTCCGGCCGCTCGTCCGCGAGCGCGGTCAGCGCGTCGAACCACGCCCGCGCCAGCGCCCGTACGTCGGACTCGGCGAGCGCGCCGGTCGCCCAGGCCCAGGTGGCGACCAGGTGCGGGCGGCCCCCGCGGTGTTCGGTCACCGCGGTGATCTCCACCGCGTGCGTCATCGCCATCCGCGGCGACCGCGGCGCGGGCGTCGGCCCGTCGACGGTCTGCCAGTCGGCGCCGGTGTCCTCGCCGTCCCCGAAGCGGCCCAGGTAGTTGAAGCCGATCTGCGGTGCGACGGCCAGCTCGGGCGCGCCGCCCGAGTGGCGCAGGATGCCGTACCCGACGCCGTTGTCCGGGAAGGCCCGCAGCTGCTCCTTGACCCGCTTGAGCCGGTCGGTCGGCGTGTGGCCCCGCGGGTGGAGGGCGACCGGGTAGAGGCTGGTGAACCAGCCGACCGTCCGGGAGGTGTCCACCCCGTCGGCGACGTGCTCGCGCCCGTGGCCCTCCAGGTCGACGAGGACCGGTCCGGCGCCGCGCACCTCCTCGACCGCGCTCGCCAGCCCGTAGAGCAGCACGTCGGTGACGTTGCCGTTGACGCTCGTCGGGATCCTGGTGAGCAGCGCCTCGGTGACGTCCGCCGCCAGGGTCAGCTCGAACTCCGCGGCCGTGGCGGCCGTGTCGAGCGCCGGGTCGAGCCGCCGCGTGCCGAGCGGCGGGTCCGGGGTGGCGGCGATCTCCTGCCACACGGGGAGCTCGGCCCGCCGGTCGGCGGCCGCCAGGTGGCCCGCCCAGGTGCGGTACGAGGTGAGCACCGGGGCGAGTGCGGGGGTCCGCCCCGCCGCGGCCGCCTCGTAGGCGGCGGCGAGGTCGGGCAGCAGGATCTGCCACGACACCGCGTCCACGACCAGGTGGTGCAGGGTGATCAGCAGCGTGCCCGGTGCGTCGGGTCCGGCGTCGAACCAGACGAACCGCGAGACCTCACCGGCCGCCGGGGACAGTTCCCGGCGGGCCGACTCGGCGGCTTCGCCGTCGCCCGCGTCCACCCTCCTGATCGAGACCGGCACGGAGCCGCGCTCGCGCACTTCGTACGTGCCGTCCTCGTGGCGGCGCAGGCGCAGGACGTCGTGGTGGTCGACCAGCGCCCGGGCCGCTTCGGCCAGGGCCCGCTCGTCCGGCCCGGCGGGGACCCGTACGGTCATCGACTGGTTGAACCCGTCGGTGGCCCCGTAGCCCTCCAGCCAGCGCATGATCGGGGTGGGCGCGAAGGTGCCCGTACCCGCGTCCCGGTCCTCGACCGTGGTGGCGACCGCGGTCGCCCCCTGCGCCAGGAGCGCGGGGGTGCGTTCGCGGAAGACGTCCCGGGTCGTCAGCAGGAGTCCGCCCGAGCGGGCCCGGCTGACCACCTGGATCGACATGATGCTGTCGCCGCCGAGGTCGAAGAAGCTGTCGTCGGGGCCGACGGCGGGCAGGTCGAGGACGTCGGCGAAGATCCGGCAGAGCAGTTCCTCGCGCGGGCCGACCGGCGCGCGCCCGCTGCCGGTGGTGGTCCACAGGGGCGCGGGGAGCGCGGCCCGGTCGACCTTGCCGTTGGGCATCAGCGGGATCTCGTCCAGCGCCACCAGGGCGGCCGGGACCATGTAGTCCGGGAGCCCGGCGGCGACCCGGGCGCGCGCCGCGACCGGATCCGCGTCGCCGACGTAGTACGCCACCAGGCGCCGGTCGCCCGGGCGGTCCTCGCGGACCACCGCGGTCGCCCGCGCCACGCCGTCCACGGCGTTCAGCGCGGACTCCACCTCGCCCAGCTCGATGCGGAAGCCGCGCAGCTTGACCTGCGTGTCCGCCCGCCCCAGGTAGGTGAGTTCGCCCTCGGCGTCCCAGCGCGCCAGGTCGCCGGTGCGGTACATCCGCGAGCCGTCGGGGCCGTAGGGGTCCGCGAGGAACCGCTCGCCCGTCAGCCCGGGACGGCCCAGGTAGCCGCGGGCCAGGCCCTCGCCCGCGACGTACAGCTCACCCGTGACACCGGGGGCCACCGGGCGCAGCGCGGCGTCCAGGACGTAGACCCTCGCCCCGGCGATCGGACGTCCGATCGGCGGTGCGACCTCGCCCGACAGCGGGGCGCTCATCGTCGCGCACACCGTCGTCTCGGTCGGGCCGTAGGCGTTGATCATCGTGCGCCCCACCGACCAGCGCGCCACCAGCTCCGGCGCGCAGGCCTCGCCCGCCACGACCAGCGTCGTACCGGCGGGCAGCGCGTCCTCGGGCAGGACCGCGAGCGCCGTCGGCGGCAGGGTCACGTGGGTGACCGACCGCTCGGCGCAGAGCGCGGCCAGGTCGGGGCCGGGCATCAGCCGCTCGGCCGGGGCGACCACCAGGGTCGCCCCCGACAGCAGGCCCATCACGATCTCCCAGGCCGCCGCGTCGAAGCTGAGCGCCGCGAACTGGAGGACCCGGCTGCCCGGGCCCACGCCGAAGGCGTCCCGCTGGGCCCGCGCCAGGGAGGCGAGGCCGCTGTGGGGCACCACCACGCCCTTGGGGCGGCCCGTCGAACCCGAGGTGTAGATCACGTAGGCCGGGTGGTCCGGGCGGATGTCCGCCGCCGCGGGCGCCGGACGCGTCGGCGCGTCCTTGTCGATCCCGTCGACGAGCACCACCGGGACGGCGCTCCAGCCGAGCCCGGGGAGCGTCGCGGTGTCGGTCACGAGCAGCAGCGGCCGGGAGTCGGAGAGCATGTACGCGACGCGGTCGGCCGGGTAGTCCGGGTCGACCGGCACATACGCGCCACCCGCCCGCAGCACCGCCAAGAGCGACACCACCAAGTCGACCGACCGGGGCAGCGCGACCGCCACCACGGACTCCGGACCCACCCCGCACGAGGCCAGATGCCCCGCGAAGGCGTCCACCCGCGCCGCCAACTCCCCGTACGTCAGCTCGATGTCCTCGAAGACCAACGCGAGCGCCGAAGGATCCTCGACCACCCGGGCCTCGAACAACTCCGGGAACGAAGCACGCTCCTCCCCCGCACCCGCCTGAGCGGCCCACTCCCCCAACACCCGGTCGCGCTCACCGGCCGACAGCACCTCGACCTGCGAGATGCGACCGTCCACATCCGCGACCAGACCCTCCAGCACCCGCACGAACCGCTCGCCCAACGCCTCGGCGCTCACCCCGTCGAACAGGTCCGAGGCGTACTGGACCTCTCCCGACAGGCCCTCGGGGGTCTCCTCCAGGTGGAAGGTGAGGTCGAACTTGGCCACGTTCAGGTCGACGCCCTCGAAGGCGACGTCGAGGCCGGGGAGGCCGAAGTCGGCCTCGCTGTTGTTGTCGAGGACGACCATCACCTGGAAGAGCGGGTGGTGGGCCAACGACCGCTGCGGGGCGACCACTTCCACCAGGCGCTCGAAGGGGACGTCCTGGTGGGCGAAGGCCGCCAGGTCCGTCTCCCGCACCCGGGCCAGCAGCTCGCGCACCGAGGGGTCGCCGGACACGTCCGTGCGCAGCACGAGCGTGTTGACGAAGAACCCCACGAGCGCGTCCAGGGCCTGGTCGGAGCGGCCCGCGACCACCGTGCCCAGGGGCACGTCCGTACCGGCGCCGACCCGGGAGAGCAGGACCGCGACGGCGGCCTGGACCACCATGAAGGGGGTCACCCCGCAGGTGCGGGCCACCTCCGCCAGGCGCTCCCGCAGGGCGGCGTCGGTGGTGAACCGGGCCACTCCACCGCGGTACGACGGGGTCTGCGGCCGCGGTCGGTCGAGGGGGAGCTCGATCAGTTCCGGTACGCCGTGCAGCGCGGTGCGCCAGTGCTCGATCTGGCGGCCGGCCGGGCTCGACGGATCGCTCTCGTCACCCAACACCTCCGCCTGCCACAACGCGTAATCCGCGTACTGCACCGGCAACGGAGCCCAACCCGGCACCCCACCACCCACACGCGCCGCATACGCCACCGACAAGTCATCCGCCAACGGAGCCAACGACCACCCATCCGACGCGATGTGATGCATCAACACCACCAACACCGACGACCGCTCACCCACCCGCAACAACGACACCCGCAACGGCAACTCCACCGACAGATCGAACGCATACCCCGCAGCGCGATCCACAGCAGCCGACACCCCCTCCTCGGAGACGTCCACCACCTCCCACACCACACCCGCATCCGCCACCGGAACCACCCGCTGGTACGGCACACCATCCACCGCCGCGAACACCGTCCGCAGACTCTCGTGCCGACCCACCACATCACCCACCGCGAGCTCCAACGCACCCGCGTCCAGCTCACCCTCCAACCGCAACACCAACGGAACGTTGTACGTCGCCGACGGACCCTCCAACGCGTGCAAGAACCACAACCGACGCTGCGCCGCCGACAACGGCACCCGCCCCGGACGCACACCCGCCGACAACCCCCGACGCGCCACCTCCGCACCCGCCACCCGCAACGCCAACCCCGCCACCGACGGCGACTCGAACACCGCGCGGATGCCGAGCTCCCGTCCGAACGCCGAACGGATCCGGCTCACCAGGCGGGTGGCGAGCAGCGAGTGCCCGCCGAGGTCGAAGAAGTTGTCGTCGGGGCTGACCGCGGTCAGGCCCAGGACGTCGGCGAAGATCTGGCAGAGCAGTTCCTCGCGGGCGTCGGCGGGCCGGCGGCCGCTCGCGGCCGTCGTGGTCCACAGGGGCGCGGGGAGCGCGGCCCGGTCGACCTTGCCGTTGGGCATCAGCGGGATCTCGTCCAGGGCCACCAGGGCGGCCGGGATCATGTACTCCGGCAGCGTGGCGGCCACCTGGGCGCGCACCGCGACCGGGTCGACGCCGCCGACGTAGTACGCCACCAGGCGCCGGTCCCCCGGGCGGTCCTCGCGGACCACGGCGGTGGTCCGCACGACGCCGTCCACGGCGAGCACCGCGGACTCCACCTCGCCCATCTCGATGCGGAAGCCGCGCAGCTTGACCTGCGTGTCCGCGCGGCCCAGGTAGACGATCTCGCCGTCGGCGGTCCACCGGACCAGGTCGCCGGTGCGGTACATCCGCGAGCCGTCGGGGCCGTAGGGGTCCGCGAGGAACCGCTCGCCCGTCAGCCCGGGACGGCCCAGGTAGCCGCGGGCCAGGCCCGCACCGGCGACGTAGAGCTCACCCGTGACACCGGGGGCCACCGGGCGCAGCGCGGCGTCCAGGACGTACGTCCGGGTGCCGACGATGGGGCGTCCGATCGGCACGACGGCCTCGTCCGACAGCGGGGCGCTCATCGTGGAGATGACGGTCGTCTCGGTCGGGCCGTAGGCGTTGACCATCGTGCGCCCGACCGACCAGCGCGCCGCCAGTTCCGGCGCGCAGGCCTCGCCCGCCACGACCAGCGTCGTACCGGCGGGCAGCGCGTCGTCCGCGAGGACGGCCAGCGCCGCGGGCGGCATGGTCAGGTGCGTCACGCCCTGTTCGGCGCAGAGCGCGGCCAGGTCGGGGCCGGGCATCAGCCGCTCGGCCGGGGCGACCACGAGGGTCGCCCCCGACAGCAGGCCCATCACGTTGTCCCAGACGGACACGTCGAAGCTGAGCGCCGCGAACTGGAGGACCCGGCTGCCCGGGCCCACGCCGAAGGCGTCCCGCTGGGCCCGCGCCAGGGAGGCGATCCCGCCGTGCGTCACGACGACGCCCTTGGGGCGGCCCGTCGAACCCGAGGTGTAGATCACGTAGGCCGGGTGGTCCGGGCCGGGGCGCACCCGCGGGGGCAGCGCGCCGGACGGTTCCACCTCGTCCACGAGGAGCACCGTGGCCGGGTGCCCGCCCAGCCGGGGCAGGGTCGCGGTGTCGGTGATCAGCAGGAGCGGTCGGGAGTCGGAGAGCATGTACGCGACGCGGTCGGCCGGGTAGTCCGGGTCGACCGGCACATAGGCGCCACCCGCCCGCAGCACCGCCAGCAGCGACACCACCAGATCGACCGACCGGGGCAGCGCGACCGCCACCACGGACTCCGGACCCACCCCGCACGCGGCAAGGTGCCCCGCGAAGGCGTCCACCCGCGCCGCCAACTCCCCGTACGTCAGCTCGATGTCCTCGAAGACCAACGCGAGCGCCGAAGGATCCTCCGCCACCCGGGCCTCGAACAACTCCGGGAACGAAGCGCGCTCCTCCCCCGCACCCGCGTGCGCCGCCCACTCCCCCAACACCCGGTCGCGCTCACCGGCCGACAGCACCTCGACCTGCGAGATACGACCGTCCACATCCGCGACCAGCCCCTCCAACACCCGCACGAACCGCTCGCCCAACGCCTCGGCGCTCACCCCGTCGAACAGGTCGACGGCGTATTCGAGTTCACCGCTGACTCCGACGGGCCGGCCGTCGGCGTCGTGGCGCTCGAAGAGGGAGAAGGACAGGTCGAACTGCGCCACCGTCGTGGTGGAGTCGCCCTCGGTGACCTCCAGGCCCGGCAGTTCGAGGGAGGCCTCGCTGTTGTTGTCGAAGACGACCATCACCTGGAAGAGCGGGTGGTGGGCCATCGAGCGCTGCGGGCTGACGACCTCCACGAGCCGCTCGAAGGGGACGTCCTGGTGGGCGTAGGCCGCCAGGTCCGTCTCCCGGACCCGGGCCAGCAGTTCGCGCACCGAGGGGTCGCCGGACACGTCCGTGCGCAGCACGAGCGTGTTGACGAAGAAGCCGATCAGACCCTCCAGGGCCTGGTCCGAGCGCCCGGCCATGACGGTGCCCAGGGGGACGTCCGTACCGGCGCCGACCCGGGAGAGCAGGACCGCGACGGCGGCCTGGACCACCATGAAGGGGGTCACCCCGCAGGCGCGGGCGGCGGCCAGCAGACGCCCGTGCAGCGCGGCGTCGAGCTGGAGGTCGACGGCGGCGCCCCGGTAGGAGGCCACCGCGGGGCGGGGCCGGTCCGTCGGGATCTCGATCAGTGCGGGCGCGCCCTGGAGCGCGGTGCGCCAGTGCTCGATCTGGCGGCCGGCCGGGCTCGACGGATCACTCTCGTCACCCAACACCTCCGCCTGCCACAACGCGTAATCCGCGTACTGCACCGGCAACGGAGCCCAACCCGGCACCCCACCACCCACACGCGCCGCATACGCAGCCGACAAGTCATCCGCCAACGGAGCCAACGACCAACCATCGGAAGCGATGTGATGCATCAACACCACCAACACCGACGACCGTTCACCCACCCGCAACAACGACACCCGCAACGGCAACTCCACCGACAGATCGAACGCATACCCCGCAGCCCGATCCACCGCCGCCGACACCCCCTCCTCGGAGACGTCCACCACCTCCCACACCACACCCGCACCCACACCCACACCCGCGGCCAACTCCGCCACCGGAACCACCCGCTGGTACGGCACACCGTCCACCGCCGCGAACACCGTCCGCAGACTCTCGTGCCGACCCACCACATCACCCACCGCGAGCTCCAACGCACCCGCGTCCAGCTCACCCTCCAACCGCAACACCAACGGAACGTTGTACGTCGCCGACGGACCCTCCAACGCGTGCAGGAACCACAACCGACGCTGCGCCGCCGACAACGGCACCCGCCCCGGACGCACACCCGCCGACAACCCCCGACGCGCCACCTCCGCACCCACCACACGCAGGGCCAACCCCGCCACCGACGGCGACTCGAACACCGCGCGCACGGGGAGTTCGACGCCGAAGGCCGTACGGATGCGGCTGATCAGGCGGGTGGCGCGCAGCGAGTGCCCGCCGAGTTCGAAGAACCCGTCGTCGACGCCGACCCGGTCGACGCCGAGGACCTCGGCGAAGAGCCCCTGGAGGATCTGCTCCGCCGGGCTGGCGGGGCCGCGGTCCGCCGCGGTGTCCGCGCGGCCGGGCAGGGGCAGCGCGTCGCGGTCCAGCCGACCGTCCGCGGTGAGCGGCAGCCGGTCCAGGGCCACCATGGCGGCCGGGACCAGGTGATCGGGCAGGGTGGCCCGGGCGAAGGCCGTGACGGCTCCGGGCGCGACGGTGGCGCCGGGGGCCGCGACGAGGTAGGCGACGAGGGACCCGTCGCGCACCGCCACGGCGGCCCGGGCGACGTCGTCGTGCTCGGCCAGGACGGCCTCCAGCCGCGTCGGCCGGACGGTGAAGCCCGGCAGCGGCAGCGCCGCCCCGACGAACTCCAGCTCGCCCTCGGCGGTCCAGCGCGCCAGGTCCCCGGTACGCACCATCCGCGCACCGTCCGGGCCGAACGGGTCGTCGACCACGCTCGGCGCGGAGCCGAGCAGCGGCCCGCCGACGTGGAGCTCGCCGACGACGCCCGGCGGAACCGGGCACAGGCCCGCGTCGAGCACGTACAGGGCGGTGCCGGGCAGCGGGGCGCCGAGCGGCACCACGGTGTCCCAGTCGTCCGGGTCGCAGGCGCGTTCCGTGACGGTACCGGCGGCTTCGGTCAGCGCGTAGCCGTACCACAGCGGGACGTCCACGGCGTCGAACCAGGCCCGCTGGAGCGGCTCGGCCAGGGCCTCGCCGGAGCAGAGCACGCGCCGCAGGTCGGCCCCGGCCAGCGCCGGGTCGGTGAGCAGCTCGGCCAGTTCGGAGGGCGTGACGTGCAGCGTGGTGACGCCCAGCGCCCGGGCCAGGGGGGCCGTGCGCTCGGCGCGCACGACGGTCGCGCCCGCGGTGAGCGGCCAGAGCAGCTCGTCGATCTCGCCCGGGGTCCCCGGCTCGGCGGCCGACCGGACCCGGTCGGTGGCGTCCAGGCCGTGGACGGCCTGGCGGGCCGCGATCCGGGCCGCGACGACGTCCTGCGGGACGACGACGCGGGTGCCGGTGCGGGTGCGCAGGACGAGGGGTCCGCCGCTGACGACGGCGGCCAGGATTCCGGCGGGCGGCCGCGCCAGCAGCTGCCCGTAGGTCGTCTCGACGTCCCCGTCGACGAGCGCGACGGCGTCCGCCGGGTGCGCGCCGATCAGTTCGAGGAGCGTCGGCGCGGCCACCGGGGCGCCGCCGTCGCGGCCGGTCACGGCGTGCGGCAGGGCGATCCGGTCCACGACGGCGTCCGCGTCGGCGGCGACCGTCTCCAGCAGGTGCACGAACTGCTCGGCCATCCGCCGCGCCGTGCTCGCGTCGAAGAGGTCCTCGGCGTACTCCAGGTCGATGCCGATGCCTTGGGCGGACCCGTCCTCGCCGACCTTCTCCTGCACGTGCAGGGTGAGGTCGAAGCGGGCCGCGCCCATCTCGACGTCCTCGTCGAAGGCGGCGTCCAGACCGGCGAGCGCGAAGTCGCCCTCGTCGTCGTTCTCGAAGACGAGCATCACCTGGAAGAGCGGGTGGTGGCCCAGCGAGCGCCCGGGGCGGACCACGTCCACCAGTCGTTCGAAGGGCACGTCCTGGTGCGCGAAGGCCGCCAGGTCCGCCTCGCGGACCCGGCCCAGCAGGTCGCGGAAGGACGGGGAGCCGGACACGTCGGTGCGCAGGACCAGGGTGTTGACGAAGAAGCCGACGAGGTCCTGGAGGGCGTCGTCCGTGCGGCCCGCGATCGGGGTGCCGATCGGGACGTCGGATCCGGCGCCCAGCTTGGACAGCAGCAGGGCGAGGGCGGACTGCACCACCATGAACAGGGTCGTGTTGGTCTCCCGCGCCACCGCCTGGAGGCGGCCGTGCAGTGCGGCGGGGACGCGGATGGCGACCTCGGCGCCGCGGTGGGTGGCCTCGGCGGGCCGCAGCCGGTCCGTCGGCAGGGGCAGCAGCTCGGGAATGCCGTCGAGGGCGTTCTTCCACCACGCCAGCTGGCCGCTGACGACGCTGTCCGGGTCGTCCTCGGAGCCGAGCAGTGCGGACTGCCACAGCGTGTAGTCGGCGTACTGGACCGGCAGTCCGGGCCAGCGCGGGGCGCGGTCCGCCCGGCGGGCGGCGTAGGCGGCCGACAGGTCACGGGCGAGCGCCCCGGTGGACCAGCCGTCGCTGGCGATGTGGTGGACCAGCAGGAGCAGCCGGTGCTCGTCCGGGCCGTCGGCGAACAGGGTGGCGCGCAGCGGGGGTTCGCGGTCGAGGTCGAAGGTGTGCCGGGCCGCCTCGGCGGGCCCCGCGACGCCGGTGATCAGTACGGGCCGGGCCTCGTCGACCCCGAGCACGCGCTGGTACGGGGTGCCGTCGGCGTCGGACGGGAAGACGGTGCGCAGGGTCTCGTGCCGGGCCACGACGTCGCCCAGCGCCGCTTCGAGGGCGGCGGCGTCGAGCGCGCCGGTGAGCCGGATCAGCAGCGGCACGTTGTAGGTCGTGCTCGGGCCCTCCAGCCGGTGCAGGAACCACAGGCGCTGCTGGGCGAAGGACAGCGGCACGCGCGCGGGGCGCTCCGTGCGGACCAGGGCGGGCCGGTCGGGGGCGGCGCCGTCGATCCGGGTGGCGAGTCCGGCCACCGTCGGCTCGGCGAAGAGCGAACGGACGGTCAGTTCCGCCCCGAGCTGGGACCTGATCCGGCTGAGCAGCCGGATCGCGGACAGCGAGTGGCCGCCGAGGTCGAAGAAGTTGTCGTCGATGCCGACGGCGGCGACGCCCAGGGTCTCGGCGAAGATGCCGGCGATGATCTCCTCGGCGAGGGTGCGCGGGGCGCGCCGCACGACGGCGGCGGCGAGGTCCTCGGCCGGGAGTTCGGCGGGGAGGTGGGCGCCGACGACGAACGCGGCGGGCATCAGGTAGTCGGGCAGCACGGTCTCGGCGAGGCGCCGCGCGGAGGTCGCGTCGCCGTCGTGGACGACGTACGCGACGACCCGGGCGGATCCGGCCACGACGGCCGCGTCCGCGAAGACCTCGCGCAGCCGGGCCGCGACCTCCGCGGGGATGACGCGGAAGCCGCGCACCGTACGGACGTCCTCGGGGCGTCCGAGCGCTTCGGTGGCGCCGTCCGGGGAGCGGCGCGCCAGCTCTCCGGAGGCGAGCGTGGCGATCACGCCCGGGGGCACGGCCCGTCCTTCGCCGTCGACGAGCGCCGTGTCGCGCTCGCCCTCGGCGAGCAGGTCGATGGCCGAGACGGGCGCCGTCGGGTCGGCGGCGGCCGCGGTGAGCAGCCGGATCAGGCGGTCGCCGAAGGCGTCCATCGTCGCCCGGTCGAACAGGTCGGTGGCGTACTCGATCTCGCCGACGATGCCGGCCGGCTCGCCGTCCGGGCCGTAGCGCTCCTGCAGGCGGACGTCCATGTCGAACTTGGAGGCGTCGCCGACCACGTCCTCGAGCCGGGTCTCCAGGCCGGGGACGGCCAGCGTGACCTCGTCGAAGTTCTCGAAGGTCAACATGACCTGGTAGAGCGGGTGTCGAGCGAGCGAGCGGACGGGGTTGACCACCTCGACGAGCCGCTCGAAGGGCACGTCCTGGTGTGCGAAGGCGGCCAGGTCGGTCTCCCGGACCCGGTCGAGCAGCTCGGGGAAGGTGGGGTCGCCGGAGACGTCGGTGCGCAGCACGAGCGTGTTGACGAAGTAGCCGAACAGGTCTTCCAACGCCTCGTCGGTGCGCCCCGCGACGGGGGTGCCGATGGCGATGTCGGTGCCGCCGCCGAGTCGGCTCAGCAGGGCGACCAGACCGGCCTGGATGGTCATGAACAGCGTGGTGTTGGCCGTGCGGGCGAGCCGCAGCAGGGCGTCGTGCAGCGCGGCGTCCAGGCGCAGCGGCGCCTCGGCGCCGCCGTAGGTGGCCACCGGCGGGCGGGGCCGGTCGGTGGGCAGGTCCACCAGCTCGGGCAGGCCGCGCAGGGTCTCGCTCCAGTAGGCGAGCTGCCGGGAGATCGCGCTGGTGGGGTCGTCCTCGCGTCCGAGCAGCGCGCGCTGCCAGAGGGTGTAGTCGGCGTACTGCACGGACAGGGGTGCCCAGTCGGGGGCGCGGCCCGCGGCCCGCGCCGTGTAGGCGAGGGACAGGTCGTCTCCGAGGAGGGTCTCCGACCAGCCGTCGCTGGCGATGTGGTGCATGAGCGGCAGCAGGGCGTGCTCGTCCTCGGCGAGCCGGAACAGGGTGCCGCGGATGGGCAGTTCGTTCACCAGGTCGAAGTGGTGGCGCGCGGCCTCGGCCAGGGCCGATTCCAGGTGCCGCTCGTCGTCGACGTCGACGAGGGTCAGCTCCACCACCGCTTCGTCGGCGGGCACGATGTGCTGGTACGGGGTGCCGTCGGCCTCGCGGAAGAGGGTGCGCAGCCCCTCGTGGCGGGCGACCACGTCGTGCAGGGCGGTGTGCAGGGCCGGGACGTCGAGCGGTCCGCAGAAGCGCATGACGAGCGGCACGTTGTAGGTGGAGCTGGGGCCTTCGAGCCGGTTGAGGAACCACAGTCCGCGCTGCCCGAAGGAGAGCGGCACCCGTTCGGGGCGCTCCATGGGCACCAGGGCGGGCCTGGCCTCCCCCGCCCGGTCGGTCCAGCCCGCGAGCCCGGCGACGGTCGGCGTCTCGAACAGGGCCCGGACGGGCACCTCCACGCCGATCGCGGACCGGATGCGGCTGATGAGCCGGGTGGCGAGGAGCGAGTGGCCGCCCAGCGCGAAGAAGTTGTCGTCGATGCCGACCCGGTCCACGCCCAGTACGTCGGCGAACAGGACCGCGAGGAGTTCCTCGCGCGGGTTGCGCGGCCGTCGGCCCTCCGCGGCGCCGGTGAGGGCCGGAGCGGGCAGGGCCTTGCGGTCGAGCTTGCCGTTCGGGGTGAGCGGCAGCTTCTCCAGCGTGACGAAGGCGGCGGGGACCATGTGCGCGGGCAGCACGGCCGCGGCGTGGTCGCGGGCGCGGTCGGTGTCGCCGCCGACGAGGTAGGCGGTGAGGCGCAGGTCGCCGGGCTGGTCCTCGCGGACCACGACGGCGGCCTGGGTGACGTCCGGCGCCCCGAGGACGGCGGACTCGATCTCGCCGAGCTCGATCCGGAAGCCGCGGATCTTCACCTGGTCGTCGGCCCGGCCGAAGTAGGACAGCGTGCCGTCCGCGGCCCGGCGGGCCAGGTCCCCGGTGCGGTACATCCGGGTGCCGGGAGCGCCGTAGGGGTCGGCGACGAACCGCTGCGCGCTGAGCCCGGGGCGGCCGAGGTAGCCGCGGGCCAGGCCCGCTCCGGCGACGTACAGCTCGCCGGTGGTCCCCGCCGGGACGGGCTGGAGCCCCTGGTCGAGGACGTACACGCGCAGGTCGGGGATGGCGACGCCGACGACGCTGGCGGCGGTGGCGGCCGCGCCGACCCGGTCGAAGGCCTGGTGGGTGACGTGCACGGTGGTCTCGGTGATGCCGTACATGTTGACCAGCACGGGGGCGTCGTCGGCGTGCCGCTCGTACCAGGACGCGAGCCGTCCGGGGTCGAGCGCCTCACCGCCGAAGATCACGTACCGCAGGGCCAGGTCCGTGCCCGGCTCCTCCTCGTCGGCCCGCATGAGCTGGTAGAAGGCGGACGGCGTCTGGTTCAGGACCGTGACGCGCTCGTCGCGCAGCATCCGCAGGAAGTCGCGCGGCGAGCGGCTGACGTCCTGCGGCACCACGACGAGCGTGCCGCCGCGCAGCAGCGGACCCCACAGCTCCCAGACGGAGAAGTCGAAGGCGTAGGAGTGGAAGAGGGTCCACACGTCGGACTCGTCGAAGCCGAACCACTGCTCGGTCCGCGTGAAGAGCCGTACGACGTTCTGGTGCGGGATGACCACGCCCTTGGGCTGTCCGGTGGAGCCGGAGGTGTAGATGATGTAGGCGCCGTTGTCCGGGCGCAGCGCGGGGCGCGCCGGGTCGGTGACGGGGCCGTCGGCGGGCAGGTCGTCGATGACGACGCGGGTGATGCCCTCGGGCAGCGCCACGTCGAGGTCGGCGCCGGTCACGACGGCGGCCGGGCGGGCGTCCGCCAGGACGTAGGCGATGCGCTCGGCGGGGTAGTTCGGGTCGAGGGGCAGGTAGACGCCGCCGGCCTTGAGGACGCCGAGGACGCCGACCACGAGGTCCGCGCCGCGCGGCAGGGCGAGGGCGATCACGCTCTCGGGTCCGACGCCCTGCGCGAGGAGGGTGTGGGCGAGCCGGTTGGCGCGTGCGTTGAGCTGCGCGTAGGTCAGCCGCTCGGCTCCCGCGACGAGTGCGGTCGCCCCGGGGTGCGCGGCGGCGGCGGCCTCGAACAGCGCGGGCACGGTGGTCTGTTCGGACGGCTCGGGGGCCGGCGCGGTCCACTGTTCCAGCAGTTCCCGGCGCTCGGTCGGGGCCAGGATGTCCGTCTGCCACAGCCCCTGGTCCGGGTCGGCGACGACCGCCCGCAGGAGCCGGGCCAGCCGGTCGACGATCTGCTCCACGGTGGAGCGGTCGAAGAGGTCGGTGGCGTATTCGACCAGGCCCGACAGGCCCGCGGGCGCGCCGTCGGGGCCGTGGTTCTCCTGCATGTCGAAGTCGAGGTCGAACTTGGCGACGCCGGAGCCGACGTCCTCCAGAGCGGCCCGCAGCCCGGGCAGGCCCAGGTCCGCCTCGGCGTTGTTCTGGAAGAGGATCATGACCTGGAACAGCGGGTGGTGCGCGAGCGAGCGGGTCGGGTTGAGGACCTCGACCAGGCGCTCGAACGGCACCTCCTGGTGGGCGTAGGCGGCCAGGTCGGTCTCCCGGACCCGGGCCAGCAGTTCCCGGAAGGTCGGGTTCCCCGAGGTGTCGGTGCGCAGCACCAGGGTGTTGACGAAGAATCCGATCAGCTCGTCGAGCGCCTCGTCGGTGCGTCCGGCGATGACGCCGCCGAGCGGGATGTCGTCACCGGCGCCGAGCCGGGTCAGGAGTCCGGCCACGGCCGCCTGGAACACCATGAAGAGCGTGGTGTTGGTGTGGCGGGCGAGTTCGAGCAGTCGGCCGTGCAGTTCGGCGTCGAGTTCGAAGCGGACCTCGTCGCCGCGGAAGGAGGCCGCGGCCGGTCGGGGCCGGTCGGTCGGCAGTTCCAGCTGCTCCGGGAGCCCGGCGAGGTTCTGCTGCCAGTAGGCGAGCTGGCGCGACAGCAGGCTCTGCGGGTCGTCCTCCGAGCCGAGCAGTTCCCGCTGCCAGAGGGTGTAGTCGGCGTACTGGACGGGCAGCGGGGCCCAGGCCGGTGCGCGGCCCTCGGTCCGGGCGCCGTAGGCGACGGAGAGGTCCCGTGCGAACGGCGCGTCGGACCAGCCGTCGCTGGCGATGTGGTGCAGCAGGAAGAGCAGCACGTGCTCGGTCTCCGAGAGCCGGAACAGCGTGATGCGCAGCGGGAGTTCGGTGGCGAGGTCGAAGCCGTAGCGGGTGGCGACGGCGAGTTCTTCGGCGAGCCCCTTCTCGTCGGTCTCGACCAGGGTGACCTCGGGCCGCTCCGCCTCGGTGATCAGCTGGTAGGGCTGGCCGTCGACCTCGGGGAAGCGGGTGCGCAGGCTCTCGTGCCGGGCCACGATGTCGCCGAAGGCGGCTTCGAGGGCGTCCCGGTCGAGCGCCCCCGACATGCGCAGCAGCAGCGGCACGGTGTAGGTCGCGCTGCGGCCTTCGAGCCGGTACAGGAACCACAGGCGCCACTGCGCCGCCGAGACGGGGACGTGCTCCGGCCGCGGCATCGGGGCGAGGGCGAGGCGGGACTGTTCGGCGCCCCCCAGCCGTTCGGCGAGTTCGGCGACGGTGGGCGCCTCGAAGAGGTGCCGGATGGCCAGCTCCACGCTGAACATCGAGCGGATGCGGCTGAGCAGCCGGATCGCGGTGAGCGAGTGCCCGCCCAGCTCGAAGAAGCTGTCGTCGATGCCGACGACCGGCACGCCGAGCACGGCGGCGAAGAGACCGCAGAGGATCTCCTGCTCCGGGGTGCGCGGTGCGCGGAAGGAGAGGGCGACGGCGGCCCCCTCCGGGGCGGCCGGTACGGCGGTCTGCGCGGCCACCGGTGCGGCGTGCGGCGCGAGGGCGGTGGCCGCTCCCGTGGCGACCAGCTCGCCGACGGCCGCGTCGGCGTCGTCGACGAAGGCGGTGAGCAGGCGGACGAGGTCGGTGGCGAGCGCGTCGATCTGGGCCGCGTCCAGCAGGTCCGGGCGGTACTCCAGGCGCAGCTTCAGCCGCGCGCCGGGCAGCACCGACAGGGTCAGCGGGTAGTGGGTGGCGTCGTGGTCCTCCAGCACGCTCGCGCGCAGGCCCGGCGCGGGCTCCCACACGTCCTCGTCGTCGTGCGGGTAGTTCTCGACGACGGTCAGCGTGTCGAAGAGTTCGCCCAGCCCGCCCAGGCGCTGTACGTCGTTCAGCCCGAGGTACTGGTGCGCGATCAGCCGGGACTGCTCGTCCTGGACGCGCTCCATCAACCGGCGCAGGGACTCCGCCCCGTCGAGGCGGACCCGGACGGGCAGCGTGTTGATGAACATGCCGACCATCGCCTCGCTGCCGGGGAGTTCCGCGGCGCGGCCGGAGTAGGTGGTGCCGAACACCACGTCCTCGCGCCCGGTGCGGGCACCGAGCAGCAGGCTCCACAGGCCCTGGACGGCGGTGTTGAGGGTGATGCCGTGCTCGCGCAGCCGGTCCTGGAGCCGCCCGGACATCGTGTCGGGCAGGTCGCAGTAGACCTGCACGGGACGGGCGGGCGCCGCCGAGGAGGGCTCGGCGAGCAGGGTCGGCGCGCCGAGCCCGGCCAGTGCGTCGCGCCAGACGTCGTGGGCGGCCGTGCGGTCCTGCCGGGCCAGCCAGGCGAGGTGGTCGCGGAAGGCGGCGGGCTCGGGCAGGCTCTCGCCGCGGTAGAGCGCGAACAGCTCGTCCAGCAGCAGCTGCATGGACCAGCCGTCGAAGAGGATGTGGTGGTTGACGAGGACGAGGCGGTGCTCGTCCTCGGCGAGCCGGACCAGGGTGAACCGCAGCAGCGGCGGTCGGCTCAGGTCGAAGCGCTCGGCGCGCGCCTCGGCCACGACCCGGGCCAGGGCGTCCTCGCGTTCGGCCGCGGGCAGGTCGGCGAGGTCGACCTCGCGCCAGGGCAGTTCGAGGCCGTCGACGACGACCTGCACGGGCCGGGACAGCCCCGCGTGGTGGAAGCCCGCCCGCAGGTTCGGGTAGCGCTCCAGGACGCCCGCCGCGGCGGCGCGCAGGGCGCCGGGGTCCAGCGGGCCGCTCAGCGCGAAGACCTCCTGGACGGAGTAGACGTCGGCGCCGTCGGAGTCGTAGAGGGCGTGGAAGAGCAGGCCCTCCTGGAGCGGGGCGAGCGGCAGCACCTCGACGATGCCGGGCAGGGCGCCCTCCAGCTCCTCGATGTCGCCCTGCGAGAGGTCCACGAGCGGCAGGTCGGAGGGGGTCAGACCACCGGCGTCGACGGTGGACAGGGCGGTCAGCGCGGCGAACCAGCCCTCGGCGAGGTCGCGGACCTCGTCCTCGCCCAGCAGGCCCTCGGCCCAGGTCCAGGTCGCGACCAGGCGCGGCCCGTCGGCGTGGTCGACGGTGACGGCGTCCAGCTCGATGCCGAGGCCGAGCGGTGCGGCGTCGTCGAAGCCCGCGCCGAGGGCCGGGGCCTCCGGGGCCGGGGCCCAGTCGGCCAGTTCGGGTGCGGCGAAGCGGCCCAGGTAGTTGAAGCCCAGCTGGGGGCGGGCGTGGTCGGCGAGCGCGGCGGCGGTCCGCGGGTTGCGGTGGCGCAGCATGCCGTAGCCGATGCCGTTGTCCGGGACCGCGAGCAGCTGCTCCTTGACGAGCTTGAGGGCGCGGACGCCGTCCAGGCCGCCCGCGTCGACCCGGACGGGGTACGCGCTGGTGAACCAGCCGACGGTACGGGTGAGGTCGACCCCGTCCACGATGTCCTCGCGGCCGTGGCCCTCCAGTTCCAGGAGCAGCGCCGCGGCGTCGACGCCGCGGCGGCCGCGCCAGTCGGCGACCGCCAGCGCGAGAGCGGTGACCAGTACGTCCCGCACGCCCGTGCGCACGGCGGCGGGGACCGCGCCGAGCAGCGGCGCGGTGGCGCCGGCGGGCAGGGTGAGCGTGAGGGTGCCGGCTGCGGCCCGGGTGTCGGTGGTCGGGTCGAGGGGGCGGCTGCCGAGCGGCGGGTCGGGCGTCTCCACGATCGAGCGCCACAGCGGCAGTTCACCGGCGCGGCGGTCCGCCTCCTCGTCGAGCAGGGCGCTCCAGCGCCGCAGCGAGGTGCCGACGGGTTCGAGGGTCTCGCCCTCCCAGGCGGCCCGCAGGTCACCGAGGAGCGGCTGCCAGGACACGCCGTCCACCGCGAGGTGGTGCACGAGCAGCAGCAGTCGCCCGGGGGCGGCTCCGGCGTCGAACCACACCGCGCGCACGAGGTCGCCCTGGTACGGGTCCAACTCGGCCTGGGCCGAGCGGTGGTGCTCCTCGATCACGCGGCGCAGCGCCTCGGCACCGGCGTCCGCGTCGATGCCGCTGACGTCCACGCGGCGCACGGCGGCGGGCGCGCCCGGCGCGGGGACGGAGAACTGCTGCTCCTCGTCGAGGGTCAGCCGCAGCGCGTCGTGCCGGTCGAGGACCGCCTGGAGCGCGCCGGTGAGCCGGTCGGCGCCCAGGTCGGCGGGCACCACGAGCAGCATCGACTGGTGGTACCCGGCGAGGGGGCCGCCGAGTTCGAGCAGCTCGGCCATGACCGGTGTGGGCAGCAGGCCGCCGGTCGCGACGTCCTGGACGGCCGGGGCGGCGGGCGCGGCCGTGCGGGCGGCCGCCGCGAGGCGGGCGACCGTCTTGTGCTCGAAGACGTGCCGCGGGGTGATGTGCAGCCCCGCCCTGCGGGCGCGGCTGACCAGCTTGATGGAGACGATGCTGTCGCCGCCGAGGTCGAAGAAGCCCTCGTGCAGGCCGACTTGCGGCAGGCCGAGCACCTCGGCGAAGAGCGAGGCGAGCAGTTCCTCCTCGGGCGTGCCCGCGGCGGCGGGGCCCTCGGCCCCGGGAGCGGGCAGCGCGCCGGTGTCGAGGCGGCCGTCCGCGGTGCGCGGCAGCTCGGCGAGGGTGACGTAGGTGTCCGGGACGAGGTGGTCGGGCAGCGTGCGGGCGAGGTGCTCGCGCAGGTCGACGGCGCGCACCGAGAGGCCGGGCGTGGGCACGACGTAGGCGACGAGGCCGTCCGCCACGTCCGCCTCGACGAGCGCGGGGTGGGCGAGCAGCGCGGCGACGGTACGGGTGACGTCGAGCGGGGCGCCGCCCACGAGGACGGGCGCGCCGAGGCGTTCGAGGCGGCCGTCGAGGGTGTACCGGGCCGGGGCGCCGTCGAGCGTGCCGGTCACGCCGTCGGGCACCAGGGAGCCGGACGCGTCGACGACCTGCGCGGAGCGGGCGGTGAGCGCCGCGCGCTCGTCGCCGGTGAGCAGGTCGATCTGGGCGATCGGGCGCCCGGGGTCGGCGACCGCGGCGCGCAGCAGTCGGGCCAGTCGGCCGACCAGCGCGTCGACGGTGGAACCGTCGAAGAGGTCGGTGGAGTACTCGGCGACCACGTCCACACCGGCGGGCGCGCCGTCGGCGGCGAAGCGCTCCTGGAGGCGCAGGTCGAGGTCGAACTTGGCGACCCCGGTGGCGGCCTCGTCCACCTCGACGGCGAGGCCGGGCAGCGCGGGGCCGGCCAGGCCCAGGTTCTCGAAGGTCAACATCACCTGGAACAGCGGGTGGTGCGCGAGCGAGCGGGCCGGGTTGAGCGCTTCGACCAGCCGGTCGAAGGGCACGTCCTGGTGCGGGTAGGCGGCGACGGCGGCGCCGTGCACGCGGTCCAGCAGCTCCTGGAAGCTCGGGTCGCCGGAAGTGTCCGTGCGCAGCACCAGGGTGTTGACGAAGTAGCCGACGAGCCCGTCGAGCTGTTCGTCGGAGCGTCCCGCGGACGGCGTGCCGAGGGCGATGTCGGTGCCGGCGCCGAGCCGGGTCATGAGCGCGGCGAGCGCGGCCTGCACCACCATGAAGACGGTCCGGCCGGTGGAGCGGGCGAGCGCGGTGACGTCCCGGTGCAGCGCGGCGTCGAGGCGGGTGCGCAGCTCGTCGCCGCGGAAGCTGGCGGCCGGGGGGCGGGGGCGGTCGGTCGGCAGGCCGACGAGCCGCGGCAGTCCGGCGAGCGCGGTCCGCCAGTGGTCGATGCCCTCGGCCTCGGCCCCGCCCTGCCACAGGGTGTAGTCGGCGTAGGTCACGGGCAGTTCGGTCCACCGCGGCGCGTGTCCGGCGCGG
Organism: Streptomyces sp. NPDC059917; assembly: GCF_042730635.1. Taxonomy (NCBI): domain Bacteria; kingdom Bacillati; phylum Actinomycetota; class Actinomycetes; order Kitasatosporales; family Streptomycetaceae; genus Streptomyces; species Streptomyces sp. NPDC059917. The sequence goes on along the minus strand of NZ_JBHWLC010000022.1, from coordinate 5,700 downwards.
CGGGCCGCGTAGGCCAGGGACAGGTCCTCGATCAGCGGGCGCTCGGACCAGCCGTCGGCCGCGATGTGGTGCATCAGCAGCAGCAGGGTGTGCCGGTCCGTCCCGGTCCGGGAGAACAGGGTGGCCCGCAGGGGGGCCTCGGTGTGCAGGTCGAAGGGGTGGCGGGCCGCCGCGGCCACGGCGGCCCCGACGTCCGCGGTGGTGACGACGGTCAGCTCGGCGGGGGCGTCGAGGACGACCTGGCGGGCGACGCCGTCGGTCTCCGGGAAGACCGTCCGCAGGGTCTCGTGCCGTTCGGCGACGTCGCGGACGGCGGCGCGCAGCGCCCGCTCGTCCAGCTCGCCGGTCATCCGCAGCACCAGGGGGATGTTGTAGGTCGCGCTCGCGCCCTCCAGCCGGTGCAGGAACCACAGTCCGCGCTGGGCGTGCGAGAGCGGCATCGGGTCCGGGCGTCCGGCACGGACCAGCGCCGGCCGTGCGGCCCCGGCCCCGTCGAGGCGGGCGGCCAGGGCGGCCGGCGTCGGTGCCTCGAAGAGGGCGCGCAGGGACACCTCGCGGTCGAAGGCGGTGCGGATGCGGCTGATCAGCCGGGCGGCGAGCAGGGAGTCGCCGCCGAGGTCGAAGAAGCCGTCGTCCATGCCGATCCGGTCGGCGCCCAGGACGTCGGCGAAGAGGCCGCCGAGGATCTCCTCGGCGGGCGTGCGGGGGGCGCGCCCGGCGCCGACGGCGGCCTCGGGCGCGGGCAGCGATGCGCGGTCCAGCTTGCCGTTCGGGGCGAGCGGCAGCGCGTCGAGGAGCACGAAGGACGACGGCACCATGTGTTCGGGCAGCCGGTCGGCCAGCCGCTCGCGCACGGTGGCGGTGTCCAGCGCGCCGACGAGGTAGGCGACGAGGCGCTGTTGTCCGGGCCGGTCCTCGCGCACGGTCACGGCCGCCCGGGCCACCTCGGGCAGCTCGGTGAGCGCCGCTTCGATCTCGCCGGGCTCGATCCGGAAGCCGCGGATCTTGACCTGGTCGTCGGCGCGGCCCGCGAACTCTATGAGGCCGTCGGCGTTGCGCCGGGCGAGGTCGCCGGTGCGGTACATCCGCTCGCCCGGGGCGAACGGGGAGGCGACGAAGCGCTGGGCCGTCAGCTCCGGTCGGCCCAGGTAGCCGCGGGCGAGCTGGACGCCCGCCACGTACAACTCGCCCTCCGTGCCCGGCTCCACGGGGCGCAGCGCGCCGTCGAGGAGGTGGACCTCGGTGCCGGCGACCGGGGTGCCGATGGGGACGGACCGGTGGGCGTCCCCGGGCCGCACCTCGTGGGCCGTGACGTCGATCGAGGCCTCGGTCGGGCCGTAGTGGTGGCCGAGCCGCACGCCCAGCTTGGTGACGACCTCGTCGGCCAGCGACGGCGGCAGCACCTCGCCCGCGACGAAGAGCAGCCGCAGGGCGAGGCCGGGGGTGTCCCGGAGCGCGGGGAGCGCGACGGACAGCAGCGAGGGGACGAACTGGGCGACGGTGACGCCGTGTTCGGCCGCGTAGGCGAGCAGCAGGTGCGGCAGGCCGAGCACGTCGTCGGGGGCCACGCAGATCGTCGCACCGGCGATCAGCGGCAGCCAGATCTCGGAGCCCGCCGCGTCGAAGCTGAAGGCGGTCCGGGCGAGGACCACGTCGGCGGCGTCGATCCGCCACTCGGCGGCCTGCCACAGCATGTGGTTGGCGACGCCCTGGTGCGGTACGACCACGCCCTTGGGCAGACCCGTGGAGCCGGAGGTGTAGATGACGTAGGCGGCGTTCGCGATGTCGAGGGCGACCTCGGGCGCGGTGTCCTCGCCCGAGGTCAGGTCGGTCTCGTCGAGGAGCAGGACGGTGGCCCCGACCTCGGGCAGCGCGCCGCGCGTGGCGGTGTCGGTGACCAGGGCCGAAGGACGGCCGTCGAGGAGCATGTGCGCGATCCGCCGGGCGGGGTAGCGCGGGTCGACCGGCAGGTAGGCCGCGCCGGTCTTCAGCACGGCCAGCATCGCGACCACCGCGTCGGCGGAGCGCGGCAGCGCCAGGGCGACCACCCGCTCCGGTCCCGCGCCGAGGTCGACGAGGCGGCGCGCCAGCCGGTTGGCCCGGCGGTCGAGTTCGGCGTAGCTGAGGACGGTCGTGCCGAAGACCACGGCCGGGTGACCGGGGGTACGTCGTACCCGTGCCTCCACCAGTGCGGGCAGCGGCATCGTCGCCACATCGCCGTCCAGGTCCGACCCGATCGGATTGCGCGTCGCACGACGGTCCACGCTGCTGACTCCTGTACTTCGACGAGAACTCGGAAGCGGCCGGAACGCGTATGCGTCCGACACGTTTCCAGACCGTACGGAGCGGCATTTTCAGCGTGTTATCGAGAACCCATCCGGTCCGCTTCGCAGGTCGATACCGGCCTGATATGCGGCGCCTCTACATTGCGAAGCCCGCTGAGCACAGGAGTCGCGCAATGGTCCGCAAACACGTCATCTCATTGGCCGATATCCCCGATGCCGATCTGTACCGGATCGTGGAAAGGGGAAAGCAATTCGCTTCCGGGGAGTGGTCGCGGGAGACGCTCGCCGGCGCGGTCGTCGGCATCTACTTCAAGGCGACGTCCACGCGCACGCGCACGGCGTTCTCCGCCGCGGCGCTGCGCCTGGGCGCGCGCCTGATCACCTACGGTCCGCACGACCTCCAGCTCAACACGGGCGAGACCACGCAGGACACCGGACGGGTCCTGGGCGGCATGCTGGACGTCCTGGTGGCCCGTACGGCGGGCAGCGTCGCGGAGCTGCGCGCGCTGGCCGCGCAGGACGCGATGGCGGTGGTGAACGCGATGGGCGCGCAGGAGCACCCCACCCAGGCCCTGACCGACCTGACCGCGATGGCCGGGCACTTCGGCGATCCGGCCGGGCGCAAGGTGCTCTACCTGGGCGAGGGCAACAACACGGCCGCCGCGCTGGCGCTGGCGCTGCCGCGCTACCCGGGCACGGAGCTGCACCTGCGGACCCCGGCGGGCTACGGCGTCGATCCCGAGATCATGGTGCGGGCCAAGGAGTTCGCCGCGGCGCACGGTTCGACCGTCACCGAGCGGCACGACACCTTCGACCTGCCCGAGGGCGTCGACGTCGTCTACACCACGCGCTGGCAGACGACCGGCACCTCGAAGGCCGACGCCGACTGGCGCGAGGACTTCGTCCCCTTCCGGGTCGACGAGTCCGTCATGCGCTCCAGCCCGGACGCGGTCTTCATGCACGACCTGCCCGCGCACCGCGGCGACGAGGTCACCGCCGCGGTGCTGGACGGGCCGCGTTCGATCGCGTTCACCCAGGCCGAGGCGAAGATGCACAGCGCCGCCGCGGTGCTGGAGTGGAGCCTCGGGGCGCTGTGAGCGGGGCCTTCGGCCCCGGGAGGTTCACCGGGCGGGCGGGCGGCGGGTCGGCCGCGCCCGCTCGAAGCCGTGGGCGAGCCGGAACAGCACCGGCTCGCTGAAGGCCCGTCCGGTGAAGGTGATCCCGACGGGCAGCCCCTCGGTCCAGCCCGCCGGCACGCTGATGGCGGGGTACCCGGCCAGTCCGGGCGCCAGGGCGGCGCCGTGCGGATCGGGGTCGCCCTCGACCATGTCGATCGGCCACGGCGGCGGGCACGTGGGCATGACCAGCGCGTCCAGCCGGTGTTCGTCCATGACGGCGTCGATGCCCTCGGCGCCCGCCAGCCGCCGTACGGTGGCCAGCGCCTCGCGGTAGGCCGGGTCGTCCGTGTCGGGGTCGACACCGGCCAGCATCTCCAGGACGTCCTGGTCGAAGAACTCCAGTTCGACCGCCGCGTTCTCCCGGTTCGCCTCGACCAGGGCGGCGATGGTGCGCGGATGGTCCCCGGGCGTGCGGGCGAGGTACCGGCCCAGGGCGTGCGCGGTCTCGTGCATCGCGACGGCGCCCAGCGCGGGACCGGCGAACCGGTCCGCGGTGGCGATGTCCGCGCCCTCGACGATGACCGCTCCGGCGCCCCGCATGGTCTCCAGGGCGGCGTCGGCGATCTCGTCGGCCGCCGCGCTGTAGCCGTAGAAGACCTTGCGGGGAACGCCGATGCGCATCCCGCGCAGGCCGTCCCCGTCGAGGAACGTCCGGTAGTCGAGGGTGGGCGCGCCGTCCGTCGCCCCGTCCAACGGGTCGGGTCCCGCGATCACCGAGAGGACGTCCGCCGCGTCGGCGACCGTACGGGCCAGGGGACCGATCGAGTCGAAGCTCGGGATGCCCGGGATCATGCCCGCGCGGCTGGTCAGTCCGGTGGTCGGCTTCACGCCGACGAGGCAGTTCGCGGCGGCCGGGCCCAGGATCGAGCCGATGGTCTCGGTGCCGAGCGCCACCGCGCACAGGTTCGCCGAGACGCCCACCGCGGATCCCGAGCTGGAACCGTGCGGCGAGCGGTCCGTGTCGTAGGGGTTGCGCGTCTGGCCGCCGCGGGCGCTCCAGCCCGCGGTTCCCAGGATCCACGAGGTCTTGTTCGCCTTGCCGAGCAGTACGGCTCCCGCCGCCCGCAGCCGGGCGACGACCGTGGCGTCGCGTGCGGGCCGGGAGCCGAGCATGACCGTGGAGCCGCTCGTGGTGTGCATCCGGTCGGCGGTGTCGAGGTTGTCCTTGAGGAGCACGGGAATCCCGTGCAGCGGGCCCCGGGCCGGGCCCGCGTCCAGCCGCGCCGCTTCCGCCTCGGCGTCCGGGTTCACCTCGATGACCGCGCGCAGTTCCCCGTTGTGGCGCTCGATCCGGTCCAGGTACCAGCGGGTCAGCTCGAGGGCGGTGAGCCGCCCGTCGGCGAGCGCCTCGCGCAGCTGGGCCAGGCTCGCTTCGGTCGGGTCAAACAAGGGACACCACCGGGAGGGAGGAGAGCGCGCGCAGCAGGGCGGGCTCGTGGTCGGTCAGGTAGAAGTGGCCGCCGGGGAACCGGTGCGCGCCGAAGCGGCCCGTGGTGGTCTCGCCCCAGGCCTCGACGTCGTCCGGCCGGGCGTCGAGGTCGTCCTCGCCGTAGTAGGCGTGCACCGGGCAGTCGAGCGGCTCCGCCGCCTGTGGCCGGTAGGTCCGTACGAGCTCGAAGTCGGACCGGATCGGCGGCAGGACGAGGTCGCGCAGCTCCGGGTCCTCGAAGAGCTGGGCGTCGTACCCGCCCAACCGCTTGACCTCAGCGACCAGTTGGTCGTCGGTCAGCGGACCGGCCCCGCCGCGGGGCGTCCCGTCGTGGGTCGACTCCCTTCGCGCGGGCGCCACCTGGCCCGAGACCAGCAGGGCGCGCACCGGCGTGCGCCGCGCGACCTCGTAGGCGATCCACGCGCCCATGCTGTGGCCGAAGAGGACGAGCGGCCGGTCGAGCAGCGGGGTCAGCGCCCGCGTGACGGCCTCGGCCATCGGCTCCATCCGGTCGACGCAGGGCTCGGTCACCCGGTCCTGGCGTCCCGGGTAGCGCACCGCGAAGACCTCGACGTCGGACGGCAGCGCGGCCGGCCAGGTGCGGAAGGCGCTCGGGCCACCGCCCGCGTGCGGGAAGCAGACGAGCCGGACCCGTGGCCGCTCGACCGGCCGGTACCTCCTCAACCAGGTGCTGGCCTGCTGAACGGCAGTCATGGTGCGCCTTTCGTGGGTGCGTTCGGGCGGGGGCCGCGACGCGGGCGCGGACGCGCCCCGCGGGCCGCGGCGACCGGCGCCGCGGCCCGGGGAC
>NZ_JBHWLC010000021.1:88556-126138 GCF_042730635.1 Streptomyces sp. NPDC059917 | reverse complement strand
GTTCGCACGCGCATCCAACTCCGCATACGACACCTCCACACCCTCGAACACCACAGCAACCGCATCCGGAGTACGCGCCACCTGAGCCTCGAACAGCCCACCCAACGTCCCCGTGGGCAACTCGACCGCCGTGTCATTCCACCCCGACACGACCCGTACGCGCTCAGCCTCATCGAGCACCCCGACCCGGCTCAGCGGCAGGTCAGAACCACCCTCAAGCGCCCCCTCCAGCAGCGAAACCAGGCCCTCCGCCGCCGTCACGACCAACGCCGCAACCGCACGGGGATCCACCGGGGCAACCGCGTCAACGGCCAGGGCGATCCTGGTGCCGTCGTCATCAACGGCGATCGACAGCGGGTAGTTGGTGCGCTCCCGGAAGTACTCCAGCTCGACGCCGTCGAGGATCGTGGTGGTTTCCCGATTGAGTCCGTTGTTGGGGCGGTAGTTGAGCATCGAGGTGAATAGCGGGCTGTCCCCCGACACACCACTGACCTGCTGCGCCAGCGAGAGCGGCGCATGCTCGTGCTCCAGCAGGGCCGCGAGCTGCAGGCGCATCGCGGTCACCGCCTCGACCACACCCAGTTCGTCGACGCGCACCCGGACCGGAAGCGTGTTGATGAACGGGCCGGGCACCCGGTCCGCCCCGGGGCCGGCGTTCATCCGGCCGAACAGGACGGTACCGAAGACCACGTCGTCACGGCCGCTGACCGCGGACAGCACCCGCGCCCACGCCACGTGCATCACCGTCGCCGCAGTGGCGCCCAGTCGGCGGGCGACCTCGCGGACTCGTTCGGACAGTTCCGGCGCGAGACCCATCAGCGCTTCGACGGAGTCCATGCCGTCACCGCGCGCGTCCACGAGTCCGTACGGCGTGGTCGGCTCGTCGACGTCGCCCAGCAGCTCCGCGAAGAACCGCTCGTGCACCCCGCTGTCCAGCCCGGCACGGGCCTGTACGACGAAGTTCCGGAACGGCAGCGGCTCGGGCAGCTCCGCAGCCCGGCCGACGAGGATCGACTCCACTTCACCGAGCAGGATCTCCAGCGCGGTGTGGTCCTCAACGATGTGGTGCAGGCGCAGCAGCGCCAGCCAACGGCCATCGCGCGGCGCCGCCGCGACGTGCAGCCGGGCGAGCGGGGCCCGGCGCAGATCCATGGACAGCCCGACCTCAGCGAGCAACTGCCCTATCGGCTCGGTGCTGTTCGGGTCCAGCTGCACTTCCTCGACGGGGAGGGCGGCCTCGCGCCACACCACCTGGGCCGGCTCGCGCAGGCCCTCCCACACGATGGCCGTACGGAAGATGTCGTGCCTGTTCAGTACCTGCTGGAGTGCGTCGATGAACGCGTCCAGCCGGTCCCGTGAATCGAAGCCCAGCACGGTGGGCGTCACGTAGGCGTCCTCGCCGCCGTCGGCGAGGAGGTGGTGGAAGAGCAGACCCTCCTGGAGCGGCGTCAACGGGTAGATGTCCGCGACGTTCGCGGCGCCACCGTCGACGGTGGCGACGATCCGCGCCACCTCGTCGGCGGTCAGGTCCACCAGCGGCAGCATCTCGGGCGTGATGGTCGTGGCGCCCTCGGGGATCGCGTTCTCGGGGACCGGAACCGGCTCCGCGCCAGTTGCCTCCGCCAGCTCCGCGACCGTAGGCGACTCGAACAGCGTCGGCACCGACACCGACACCCCGTACGAACGCAGCCGCTCGACCATCCGGACCGCGAGGAGGGAGTGACCACCGAGGGCGAAGAAGTTGTCGTCGACGCCGACGTTCTCCAGGCCGAGGACCTCGGCGAAGGCGGCGCAGAGGATCTCCTCACGGACCGTGGAGGGCCCACGACCCGAACCCGTCACGTACTCGGGAGCCGGCAGCGCCTTGCGGTCCAACTTGCCGTTCACCGAGAGCGGCAGCGCTTCCAGCACCACGATCGCGGACGGGACCATGAACTCCGGCAGGTGCCCGGACAGGAACAGCCGCAGCTCCTCCACATCCACATCGCCTGCGGGGACCACATACGCGACCAGGCGCTTGTCCCCCGGTACGTCCTCACGCGCCACGACGGCGGCCTGCGCGACCAGCGGGTGCCCGGCCACGACGGCCTGGACCTCACCCGGCTCGATACGGAAGCCGCGGATCTTCACCTGCTCGTCCGCACGGCCCAGGTACTCGACCTGACCGTTCGCATCCCAACGCGCCAGGTCACCGGTGCGGTACAGCCGCTCACCGACCGCGAACGGGGAGGCAACGAACCGCTCAGCGGTCAGACCGGCACGACCCACATAACCCCGAGCCAGCTGGACACCCGCGAGATACAACTCACCACCGACACCGACCGGAACCGGAGAAAGACCACTGTCCAGGACGTACACCTGCGTGTTCGCGATCGGAGCACCGATCGGAACCACCGCCACGGCACCATCCGCAGGGCACTCCCAAGCCGTGACGTCCACGGACGCCTCCGTCGGCCCGTAGAGGTTGTGCAGCTCCACACCCGTGCCGAACACATCGAAGAACCGAGCCACCGCAGCCGGAGAGAGAGCCTCGCCCGAGCAGATCACCCGACGCAGACCCGAGCACTCAGCAGCAGCCGGATCCCGCAGGAACGCCTCCAACATCGACGGCACGAAGTGCACCGTCGACACACCCTCCTCGCGGATCACAGACGCCACATACGCCGGGTCACGGTGACCCCCAGGACGGGCGACGACCAGCGACGCACCCTCCAGCAGCGGCCAGAAGAACTCCCACACCGACACGTCGAACCCGAACGGCGTCTTCTGCAACACCCGCTCACCCGACACCAGCCCATACCGGGACTGCATCCACCCAAGCCGGTTCACAATGCCCGCGTGGGAGACCACAACACCCTTCGGGCGGCCCGTCGAACCCGACGTGAACAGCACATACGCCGGGTGCTGAGGCAGCACCTCAACCGCCAGCACACCACCGGAAACCCCGGCCAACACCTCAACCGTCGCCGGGTCATCCAACACAACGGCAGCCGCACCCTCGGGCAACGTGTCCGCCAGAGCAACCGACGTCACCACACAGTCCGCACCCGCGTCCGCCAGCATGAACCCCACACGCTCCGACGGAAGATCAGGATCGACCGGCACATACGCACCACCCGCCTTCACCACCGCCAGCAGCGAAGCGACCAGGTCGACACCGCGCTCAAGGCACACCCCGACCACGGACTCGGCGCCCACACCACGAGCGATCAACACCCGGGCCAGACGGTTCGCACGCGCATCCAACTCCGCATACGACACCTCCACACCCTCGAACACCACAGCAACCGCATCCGGAGTCCGCGCCACCTGCGCCTCGAACAACCCACCCAACGTCCCCGTGGGCAACTCAACCGCCGTGTCATTCCACCCCGAGACCACCTGGTGGCGCTCGGCCTCGTCGAGGAGGTCGGCCCGGGCGACGAGTTCGTCGGGCGACGCCGTGCCGAGCCAATTCACCACGTGCAGGAAGCGTCGGAGTACGTCGGAGACCGATGCCGGGTCGTGGACGTCCGGGTTCGCATCGACGTTGATCTGCAGGCCGGACCGGTCGTAGACGTCGATCCGGACGCCGTCGACGGGGCCGGTGGAGAGGTTGCGCGCGGTGGCGGGGGCGTCGCCGAACTGGAGGTCGTAGTCGAACGACATGACGTTGATGTGCAGCCCGCACAGGACGCGGTCGACCATCTTCAGGTCGCGCAGGACTTCCTCGTGGCGGTACCGCTGGTGGCGCAGGCCCTCGCGGACCGCGCGGGAGGTCTGGCGGACGGCGTCCGCGACCGTGGTCCGCGGGTCGATCGTCAGGCGCAGCGGGATGATGTTGGAGGTCATGCCGGGGATTCCGGCTTCCCGGTGTCCGGCGCGGCCGCGCACGGGGACGCCGATCACGACCTCCCGCGAGCCGGTGACCCGGTGTTCGTACAGGGCCGCGGCGGTGATCAGCAGCCCGGCCAGGTTGGTCTTCAGGCGCCGCGCGGCCTTCTTGAGGGCGGCGGCTTCCGGGGTGCCGATGCCGTCGGTGCGTCGGGCCGGGGCGGTCTTGGACCGGCGGGCCCGGTCGGCGTTGCCGGTGAGGGTCTCCTGCGACAGGTCCGAGAGGAGGGCGTTCCAGTACTGGCGGTCCTCTTCGGTCCCGGAGGAGTTCCGGTAGTCGTCGTCGGCGTCGAGCAGTACGGACACCGGCTCCAGGGCGCCGGCTTCGAGGGAGCGGCCTTCCAGGAGCGCGTTGTAGATCTCGGCGCCGCGGGTGGCGAGCACCATTCCGCCCAGGCCGTCCATCACCAGGTGGTGGACGCGGGTGTACCAGAAGTAGAGGTCGTCGCCGAGCTTGATGACCGCGTTGGCGGACAGCGGGGCGTCCACGAGGTCCGCCGGGCGGCGCAGGTCGGCGCGCATCCAGTCCTCGGCGGCCGTGCGCGGGTCGGCGTCGGCGCTCACGTCGACGACGTCGACGGGGTAGTCCCGTTCGTCGTGCACGTACTGCCGGGGCGTTCCGTCGACCAGGCGGACGCGCAGGCGCAGGCTCTCGGCCTCGCGCAGCCTGCGCCGCGCGGCTTCCACCAGCAGTTCGGTATCGGCCGCGCCCCTGATCTCCAGGTATTCGGCGATGTTGAATCCCCGGTTGTCCGGCGCGAGCTGCTGTGCGTACCAGACCGCGAGCTGTCCGGCCATCAGTTCCCGGAGTTCGCCCTCAGACGCAGTCATCCCCGCACACCCCAATCGGTTCGAGTCATCGACTGGATCAGCAGGGCCCGCCGCCTTCAGGGCATGCCGCATTACCGCCCAGCTCTCTGGATCAAAGCTGTGACCTGGTGGTTCACGCTTCTTGGGCGATCTGGGCCGGTACGGCCGGCAGATCACATGGCGCCCGAGCGGCGATCGTCGCCGTGCTCGGGGCAGTTCTCGTCCCGGCGGATGCCCGGGACCGGCCGCTGCCGGTCCCGGGTCCGCCGTACTACCGCTGTCCGCTTCGCTACTGGTACCAACGGTTGTGCCATCGGTACGAGCCGTGTTACGGGTACTACTTGGCCTGCATGGCGTCGATCAGGCTCTTGGGGCGCATGTCGGTCCAGTTCTGCTCGATGTGATCGAGGCACTCCTGGCGTCCGGCCTCCCCGAAAACCTTGTTCCAGCCTTCCGGTACGTCGACGAACACGGGCCAGAGCGAGTGCTGACCCTCATCGTTAACCAGGACCAGGTAGTTGGCATCGGGGTCGTCGAACGGATTCGTCATCACGTTGTCCTCTCTGGGCAATGACATTGACGCATTCTCAGTGGCTATCACCAACGCAATTCCTTTCGGCCGGTACGCACATGGCGAAATGGAGCCGAATCGGTTGGCCGCGGTGGTGATTCACTATGACCCAGGGCGGCGCGGTTGCTCAATGCTCCGGGCCCCGGTTCGGGAGGGACTGCGGGGAAGCCTCCGACCTGCGACTCCTCCCCTGTGAGCGGGGCGACTCGGCGCTGTGGGGCGCACAGTTCAACTGCGCTGTCGCCGCAGTTGAACGCGGGCTCCGGGGTGGCCGTCGCGCCCCGGCCGATGTAGCGACGTCGGTCTTATCGCACGATGTCGACTCCTTGGCAAGGCGTGTGCCCCCGTGAAACCCTCTTGGAGGAATGCCATCCGCTCGGCCCTTGAGAAACACGTACGGGCTTGAAGCCGCATACCTTCATCGACTCTGATGCGTCGTGTATCCATCGCATTCCCGCTCTTGTCATCCATAAGACTTGTGAGGCATCCGCATGCGCAGTGAGACCGCCGATCGGCCACCGGAGATCAATCTGGTGGATCCCACGCTGTATTCGGATGGCGACCCGTTCGCGCAGTGGCGATGGCTCCGCGCCAACGAACCCATGTACTGGCACCCGCCCACGGATCTGCCGGGGTTCTGGGCGCTCACCAGGTACGACGACATCCGCGCGGCGTACCGGGACTCGGAGACCTTCAGCTCGGCGCAGGGGATCCTCCTGCGGCCGGCGGATCACGGGGCCGACCCGGGCGGGGGTCGCACGCTGGCCCTCACCGACGCGCCCCGGCACGGGCAGCTCCGCGGGCTGGTCGACAAGTGGTTCGCGGTCCGGTCGGTGCGCGCCATCGAGGCGGAGATGGGGGACGTCGCGCGCGGTGTGATCGACGAGGCCCTGGAGCGGGGCAGCTGCGATTTCGTGGCGGACATCGCCGCGCGCGTGCCCCTGTACGTGATCTGCAAGATGATGGGTGTTCCGCAGTCCGACTGGGACCGCCTCTACACGCTGACGAGCCAGGCGTTCGGCGCCGGGGACGCGGCCACCCGCAGGTACGCCCACCTCGACATCCTCGGATACTTCGAGGAGCTCCAGGAGGAGAAGGCGGACGATCCGGCCGACGACCTGGTGAGCGTGCTGGCGACGGCGAGCATCGACGGGAAGCCGCTGAGCGCCGAGGACATCATCCTCAACTGCAACAACCTGCTCGTCGGGGGGACCGAGAACACGCGGATCGCCGCGGCCGGCGGCATGTTCGCGCTGCTGGAGCACCCCGAGCAGTGGCAGCGCCTCTCCGAGGACCAGTCGCTGCTGCCGGCGGCCGTCGAGGAGATCCTGCGGTGGACCTCCACCGCCACGCACATCATGCGCACCGCGGTGCGTCCGGCGGAGATCCACGGCCGCCGCGTGGAGGTCGGCGACCGGGTGACCTTCTGGCTGCCCTCGGCCAACCGCGACGAGACGATCTTCGACGCCCCCGACCGGTTCGACATCACCCGCCAGCCGAACCGTCACCTGTCGCTCGGGTACGGCGAGCACTTCTGCCTCGGCAGCATGCTGGCGCGGGTGGAACTGCGGCTGCTGTACCGGGAGTTGCTGAACCGTTCGATCCGTGTCGAACTCGACGGGCAGCCGAAGCTGCTGGACTCGATCGTCGTCAACGGACCGGAGCGCATGCCGGTCAAACTGATCGCGCCGTAGCCGCCGGGTACACGAGCGCCCCGGCTCCCTGTGGGGAGCCGGGGCGGTCGTGGCCGGCGGCGGGATCAGCGGACACCAGGTTCGGTGTTCACCCGGTTCCGGCGCGCTCCTTGTCCTGGCGCATGGTCTCGAACTGCTTCTCCCAGGCGGAGTGCTTGTCCTTGGCGTCCCGGACGAAGGGCGTACTGGCGATGTACTTGAGCGCCAGCCGGTTGAGGATCGCGTACGGGAACTTCAGCGGGCGGACGATGTCCATGAACAGGACCACCCGGTCCTCGTCGGTCTCGTTCCAGGCTTCGTGCGGGAAGGTGTCGTCGAACACCATGCTCCGGCCCTCCTCCCAGTGGGCCGTCTCGCCCCCCACGCGGATGCCGCAGGCGTTCTGCGGGTCGGGGATCTTCAGCGCCAGGTGGTAGCGCAGTACGCCCTTGTAGGGGCCGCGGTGTTCGTGCAGCCGCTTTCCCGGGCCGAGGATCGAGAAGAAGGCCGTGGACAGGCCGTCGACGCTCTTCAGCAGCTCGATCGTGCGCGGGCAGCGCTCACGGTTGGTCTCGAAGTCGATGCCGTACCCGGCGAAGAAGTACGTCTTCCACTGGTCGTCCTGGGTCAGGCTGCGCTGTGCGAGGGAGATGTCCTGGAAGTTGGGCAGCTCCTCCCGGTGCACCAGCAGTTCGTCGAGCTCCCGGCGGATGTCGCGCCAGTTCTCCTCCAGGACCTTGGCCCACGGGAAGGTGTCGTCGGGGAAGAACGGCTTGTCGCCGACGGGCGACGTCGCCGCCATGCGCCGCTCCAGCCAGGTGATCGATTTCCAGATGCGCCTCGTCGCGAACTGACCGACGCGGACCCGCACGTTGGGCACGGTACCTCCATGATTCGATCGTGGTCCCGACGGCGGGGGTCGCTGGAGCTCCCGCTCGCCGCCGGGCTTCGGTGGGACTGTGTGGGGACGTCGAACGCGGCGTCCGGCCGCCCGGCCGGGGCTACCCGCCGGAGGGCTTCGCGCCCGAGCCGGCCGCGTCGCCCGATCCGGTGGAGCCGGTCGACGCCGCGGAGAAGCGGCCGACCTTCTCGATCACGTCGGGGCTGTAGAGGCGCAGCGACTGCTGGAGCGCGAACTCGGCCATGTAGGCGCGGAAGGCGTCGGGCGATTCCTCGGCAAGGTTGAGCATCCGCCGGTTGGCGAGCACCGAGGAGCCCTGGAGGCGTTCGACGGCGTTCTCGACGGCGGCGTCCAGAGCGCCCTGGTCGTGGACCTCGTCGACGAGCAGCCGGGCCTCGGGCTCGCTCGCGAAGATCCGGCGGCCCTCCAGGATGATCTGCCGGGACGTCCGGGGCCCCACGGAGCGGGTCAGCCGGTAGTTGGAAGCGCCCGGAATGATCCCTTCCTGAGCGGCGGGAAGGCTGAGATAGGCGTCCGCGGCCGCGATCACGTGGTCGAAGGCGAGCAGCAGCTGGCAGCCGCCGCCGATCGCGAAGGTGTCCACCACGGCGACCCACGGCTTCTCCACGGTGCGGGACCGCCAGGCGGTGGCGCCGTCGTCCGACAGGACGCCCCTCACCAGTTTGTGGATGTAGCCGAGTTCACGGCGCAGCAGGAAGTCGGTCAGCGAGATGCCGCCGCCGTGCAGCGTCTTCAGGTTGATGCCGGCGCTGAAGACGCGTTTGCCCCGGTAGCGCGGGTGGGTCATCTCCCCGCCGCGCACCAGCCCGACCTCCACGGCGGGGTCCAGGAGGGCGAGGTCGACGGCGGTCTCCATGTCGTCGACCTGCTGGTTGTCCTCCGCGTTCAGCGAGTCCTCGCGGCACAGGGTCAGCCGGGCCACGCCGCCGGTGCGTTCCAGCCTGACGGAGGGCAGCTCGACCCTGCCCGTCTCCCGGAACTCCGGGAGCAGGGCGAGGGCGCGCGGTGTCGGGCGCAGCATCGCGTCGAGCAGGTGCGGGCCGGCCGTAGACGAGCCCAGGACGTGCCGGAAGAAGATGCCCTGGTCGACTTCGCGGCCCTCCTTGTGGGCCTGCGGCAGTGCGCGCTCCGCGGTGAGCTGCTCGTCGGTCGGCACCAGTCCGGGGAAGGCCGCTGCCGCGGCCCGGGCCAGCTCGGCCACCCGCAGGCGGCGGGTACGGCCCTGCGTCAGCTCGTCGTAGACGGCGTCCGTGTGCACGTCCAGGAACGCGGAGCGCAGCGCCCAGGTGGCGTTGAGCGCCGCCAGGGCGGTCCCGCGCTGCTCCGGGGAGCGGTGTTCCGGGGCGGGCAGCGCTGCCAGCAGGTCGTCGGTGCGTTTCGCCGCGTGGGCGACCGCCGTCCGGGCCCGGCCGAGATCCGCGCGCACGGCGCGCTGGTCCTCCTGCGGCCCGGACGTCGTGTCCGCGGCCGTCATGCCGCCGCCGCGGAGGCGGCCCGTCGCAGGGTGCGGTCGCAGGCCGCCAGGTGGACCCCGAGCGCCTCCTCGAAGCCGGTGGTGGTGGCGTCGAGCATCAGCTGGCGTCGGATCGCCAGTTCGCTGCCCTGGACGGCGCCCGTCCGTTCGGCGGTCCGCGTCAGGGAGTCGGCCACGTCTTCCGTCACCTCGTCGACCAGGTGCATGCTGAGTGCGTCGGCGGCCTCGATGGGGGTGCCGAAGAGCACTGCCCGGCGGATCGCGGCGGCGAACACCCCGTGGTTGGCGAGTCGGTAGACGGCCATGCCCGGCCAGGTGGCGCCGTTGTCGACGGACACCGTCAGGCGCACCGAGTCGGTGGCGATGCGGTAGTCGGTCGCCAGGAGCGCGTCCAGCGCGATCCCGCCGCAGTCGCCCTCGGCGATCGCGATGGTGGGGCGGGGCAGGCGCTCCAGGCGCCGCAGCGCCCGTTCCCACTTGCTGACCAGCGACACCGTGAGCTCTTCGGTCCACGGCTCGGTCGGGGCGCCGGAGACCTGGACGATCACCGGGGCCCGGCCCGCGCGGTCCTCGGCCCTGTCGCAGACGGCGGTCACGGCCGCGACCGCTTCGGCCGACAGGGGTTTGCCGCCGTCGATCCGGAGGACCAGGTCCTGCGCCGCGAGCTGCGCTTCGATCCCTTGGGAGGAGTTCATGACATCCTTCATCTGCTCGTTGCTCACCATTGCACCAGCGCTGTCTCGATGGTCGAGCCAGGGCCCATGGTCATCAGGACGCCGTAGTCGCCGGCCTTGGTGGCCGCTTCCTGAAGCAGTCGTTCGTAGGAGAACAGGAACGATCCGCTCGACAGGTTCCCGTAGTCGCGCAGCACCCCTGTGGTGTGGCGGACGTCGTGCCGGGTCAGGCCGAGGTTCACGCGGACCGCGTCGATGACCTTCTTGCCGCCGGAGTGCACCAGCCACTGGCTGATGTCGCTGCGGCGCAGTCCTGCGTTGTTCAGCAGCCGGTCGACCACCTGTTCCGCGTGGGCGCCGACGACGTAGGGGACCTGCGGGTCCAGGTAGAAGCTGAACTTCCCCTGGTCGTCGTCCCAGTCGTAGCGCATCGCGTCGATGGCGTCGGTGATCAGATGGCTGGCGAAGCCCAGGATCCGCGGTCCACCGGGCGATGCCGGTACGTCGGCCGCGGCGTGGGCGGTGTCCGGGGAGTCGGCGATCAGTACGATCGCCGCGGCGCCGTCGCCGAACAGGCTGTTCACGACGGCGGTGCGCATGCTCCCGTCGATCACGTAGGCGGCCGAGCACGCTTCCGCGCAGAGCATGACGGCGACCTTGCCGGGGTTGGCCACGGCCCAACTGGACGTGGCGTTCAGCGCGTTCAGACCGGCGTTGCACCCCATGCCGACGACGTCCACCCGGCTGGTCTTCGCCGGGATGCCCATCTCGCGGATGAGGTGGGCGCTCAGGCCCGGGGTGAGGAAGCCGGTGGTGGTGGTGCAGCACAGGTAGTCGATGTCATCGATGTCGAGACCGACGTTCTCCAGGGCGGCGCGCACCGCCCGGACGCCCATGTCGAGGGCGACCTGCTTGTGCTTGGCGAGGAGTTCGCCCTGGGCCTCGGTGAGGAGGGTGCCGTCCTCGGCCCGCGGGGGCAGGGTGAGGAAACGGCGCTCGATCGCGCTGTTCAGGAACACCGACCGGACCCGGGGGTCCGTGATCGCGCAGATGTCGAGGAGTTCCCGCTGGCTGTAGGAGGTTTCGGAGACGGCGGTGGCGACGCTCGTGATCCGGGCGGCGCCGAGGGTCTTGCTCGGGTCCGGCTCCGGGATGTCGAAGACGCGGACGCCGGGAGGGGTCAGGCTGATGGTCATCGGAACTTCCATCCCCACATACGAGGTTTGCTGCGGACAGGGGGCTGTGCTGCCAACACGTCGATCGCTTTCCGTCGGACGGTGGGTGAGGGTTGGATGGGGGGTCGGCTCGCGGTGCGGGGCGCGGCTCAGCGCGCCCGCCGGGACTCCTCGCGGATGAAGCGCGCGAGCCGGGCGACTCCTTCGACGATCTCTTCGTTGCTCAGGTAGCTGACGGACAGGCGGAGACTGCGGTCGCCGCCCTCTCCGGGATAGAAATAGGACATGGGCGTCCAGATGACTCCGTACTCCTGCGCCGAACGCACCAGCGCGGCGTTGTCCGCACGGAACGGAACGTCGACGCTCAGGAAGAACCCGCCGCTCGGTTCGTTCCAGCGCACACCGACGGCCTCCCTCTCGGAGGCGGCGAAGGCCGAGTCCAACTCCCGGAGGACCGCCCGCATGGCGCTGCCGTAGTAGGCGGCCGTCTCGGTGTTGAGGTCCGAGGTCCGCCCGTCGGCGGCGAGCAGCATGCCCGCGACCGCTGCCTGGCCCAGCGGGGAGGTGTTCACCGTGATCATGCTCTTGATCTTGGTGATCTCGTCGGCCAGCAGGCCGGTGTTCCCCTCCTGGTCCACGACGGGCTGGTCGGCGACGGCGAACCCGACCCGGGCGCCCGGGAAGAGGGTCTTGGAGTAGGAGCCCAGGTGGACGACGCGCTGTGCCCGGTCGAGGGACTTGAGGGTCGGCTGCTGGCTACCGGGGCTCACGAGGCGGTAGGGGCTGTCCTCCAGGATGAGGATGTCCTCCCGGGCCGCCAGGTCCAGCAGGGCGTGGCGCTCGTCGAGCGACATGGTGTTGCCGGAGGGATTGGCGTGGTCGGGGACCACGTAGAACGCGCGGGGCCGGCGGCCGCGTGCGCGTTCCGCCGCGAGCACCGTTTCGAGGTCGGCGCAGTGGAACCCGTCGGAGCGTTCCTGGACGGGGGCCGGTTCGAAGCCGAGCACGCGGGCGGCGCCGGTGATCCCGACGTAGCAGGGGCTGGAGACCAGGAGCACGTCCTCGGGCGCCGAGAGGACCGCGCGCAGGGTGAGGAACATCGCCTCCTGACAGCCCACCGTGACCACGATGGCCTCGGGTGCCACGTCGATGTCCTCGTCCTTGCGCAGCGAGTCGGCGATCAGCTCGCGGATCCGGCCGCTGGTCGGTCCGTACTGGAAGAGCGCGTCGCGGAGGTCGGCGGGCGAAGCGCCGTTCTCCTCGAGGTGGCTCAGATATCGGCGGATGTGCGAGAAGATCTGCTCGGTGTCGAAGAATCCGTCGTAGGGACGGCCCGGCGCGAACGAGACCGCCTCGGGATACCGGTGGGTGATCCCGTTGAGGAAATTCATGGTGTCGAGCACCGGATCGGAGACGCTGGCGTGCAGCTCCTCCTTCTTCAGCCGGGTCGCGGCCATGGGAGTGCCTCCCGGGAGGTGGACTACCGGTCCGGTCGTCCACCTCGGTCGTGGGGAATGGGTGTGGTGCGGCGAATGCGCGGGTCGACTACCAGCGCCATTCCTGCTGGCGGTAAAGGTGACCGGCCTTGATGTTCCGGTCCTTGCACCAGGTCATGAATTCTTCGATCTGCTTGATCTGGTACGTGTCCTCGGTGTAAGTCGTCGCCATCACGTGACCGAGCCAGGGCTCCTCACCCATCGCGTACACGTACGCCTCGTGCGCACCGAGTTCCGTCATGATCGCCGCGGCCTGCTCCGCGTTCGACCCCGACAGCTTCCGCGAATTGCTCAGCTTCTTCGACACCGGGATCGTCAGCAGCGCCTGGTACAACCACGTCAGCGGCGCACCATCGCACTCCATTCCCAGGAACGCGATGTCAGCCGTCCCCAGATGACCCTTGATCCGCCGGTACAACATCGGATCGATACCCGAGGAATCCGCCCCGACGAACACCTTCTTGTCCGCGAGCTCCACCCAGAAAGTGGACTTCGCCCGAATGTCCAGATCGCAGTGCTCGCCGAGGAACGGCGTCGCCGTGACCTTCCCGCCCGGGAACTCCACCTCGTCGAAATCATCGACCTCGACCACCGGGAAACCCTGCTGCCGCAACATCAGCGCCATCGACGGGTCCGACAGGTTCCCGCGCGAAGAACGCGGCACCACGATCGCACCGACCCGACCGCGCAACTGCAGCAACGTCTCCAGCACGATGTGGTCCTGATGCCCGTGCGTGATCAGCACCAGATCGATGAAATCGGGAAGATCGTCCAACGTGTACCGGTCACCGGCGGAACTGTCCGCACTGATGAACGGGTCCGTCACGATCGCCGCCTCCGGCGTCTGCATCACCAGGCACGCGTGCCCGAAGTACCGGATCCGCCCACCCCCCTCGATGTGCCGGTCCGGCGCACCACTGGGACGATCCGTGAGCAGCCCCGCCAACTGCACGGCCTGCACATCGTCCAGCTCCAGCGCCTCCCGCAGATGCGACAGCGTCGCCGGACTCACCCGCGCCTTGAACAACTCCTCCAGACCCGCGTGACGGAACGGCACCGCCAACTCCAGCACGTCCGGCGACGGCAGCCGCGGCGTACTCAAAATGAACGGACGCTCATACCCCGGCTCCAACGACAACTGCACCGACTGCCGCGCCTCGGCATACACACTGCTCTTGTAGACCAGCGGCTCCATGAACCGCATCTGCGCCTGGTTGTCCGTGTCGTACGCCAGCTCCACCAAACCGTGCAGCTCCGCCGGCATCTTCGGATACAACGGCGTCAGATCGAAGCCCGTCGCGTTCGCCCGCAGGATCTCCTGACCCGCCGCGATCGCCTCCGCGAACCGCAACATGTCCGCCCGGTCCCGCTTGATCCCCTCCAGAAGATCACGCACCTCATCGGCACGCTCCTCCGGAATGTTGATGAAATACCCACCCCGCAGCTCAGGATTGTTGCTCGCCGCGACATGCACCTTCGGAGACTGCAGATACGACTCCAACATCGGCACCTGCAAGAACGCCAGGTTCATCGACGCCTGCACCGGCGCCAACGTATGCGGCCACGCGAAGAACCGGTCGACCAACGGCTCCACAATGGCCTTCGAACGCAGAAACAAAGGCTCCTCAGCCATCTGCTCCCCACCTCTCTTCGAGATCCAACGTCACAAATCGCTCCGGGAGTGCGAATGCCAACTCACCGCTGGCGGAACGCTGGACCACGGAGACGACAAAGGAAGTGCAGAGGCTGGACGGTCTCGCACACCTCACTCCACAGCGCACCCAGTGCGCTCGGTCAGCACTATGGCGCGGGTTGCCGCATTCGATCAATAGTGGCCGGGAGCCGGTGAACTGAACACCCTGGCGGGACTTCTTTCGGCCGGGCGGCGCTCAACTGCGGCAGCGCATCGGTTGAACACGCGAGGGACTGCCGGTATGCGCTCACTTCACGTAGAAATCAGTCGGAAAGCCGGACGGCTCTCGCCGCTCCATCCAGAAATGAGGTATCGCCCCGGTGACCGACACAGAAGAGTCCGGCGTGCGCTACGAGAAGAAGGGCCACATCGCCTACGTCACGCTCGATCGGCCCGCGGTGCTCAACGCGATGAATCTGCGCATGCACGAGGAACTGGCCCGGGTCTGGGACGACGTCGAGGCGGACGACGACATACGGGTCGCCGTGCTGACCGGCGCCGGCGACCGGTCCTTCTCCGTCGGACAGGACCTGCGCGAACGCTCCCGTCTCGACGGGCAGGGCGTCCCTCCGTCGACCTTCGGCAGCCGCGGTCAGCCGGGGTGGCCGCGGCTGACCGAGCGGTTCGACCTGTCCAAACCGGTCCTCGCCCGGGTGGACGGCTACGCCCTCGGCGGGGGCTTCGAACTCGCCCTCGCCTGCGACCTCGTCATCGCCTCCGACCGGTCGGTCTTCGCCCTGCCCGAGGCGACCCTGGGGCTGGTGCCCGGCGCCGGAGGGGCCTTCCGGCTCGCACGGCAGGTGCCTCTGAAGGTCGCCATGGGCTATCTGCTGACCGGCCGCCGGATGAGCGCGGACGCGGCGCTGCGCCTGGGGCTGGTCAACGAGGTCGTGCCCCCCGAGGAGTTGGACGACGCGGTCACCGCGTGGACCGACGCCCTGCTCCGCAGCGCTCCCCTGGCCGTGCGCGCCATCAAGGAGGCCGTGATGCGCTCGGTCGACATGCCCCTGGAGGAGGCGTTCGTGACCCCCTTCCCCCAGGAGCAGCGGCGCAGGCACAGCGCGGACGCCGTCGAGGGCCCGCGCGCCTTCGCGGAGGGGCGTGAACCCGTGTGGCAGGGGCGCTGACGGCTGGCACCCGCCACCGCACGCACTGACGGGCCGGCGGGACGGGCCGCGCGCCCCGGCCCTCCCGAGGACGTGCACGGCGTGTGTACGATCTTCGGGGCCACACCGGCGAGCGCCTGCCCGCCTCCCCCGGGTTCGGGCCGGGGTCGGTCGTTCACACCGACCTGCACGGGTCCTGCTCGGAGCGCGGGACGGTCTCAGGACCTGGTCAACTCGGCCGCTCCGAAGGAGACGTCGAAGCGATCGCACCAGATGGTGACGCTGGAGTAGTCGGCGAGGTTCACGTCCGCCGGAACCGGGTAGTTCTGGTCGCCCTTGTTTCCCTTGAGCTTGCCGAGGTTCACGTACTTCCCGTCGTCGAACACCCGCCAGCCGTCCACGCCCTTCTTCACGGGCGCATCGGTGAGCCAGACCCGCAGTTCGGGACCGTTGCTGGTGTCGAGGTTCTCCAGCCGAAGGGTCCGGGAGCCGTCGGGGAGCAGGATCACCTTCGCCGTGCCGGTGGTGTCGTGCTCGTGGCTGATCAGGTCACCCCGGGCGAGGGTCCGCGGCACCGACGACGGGGAGGGCGGGTGCGTGGACGTCCGCGCCGGTGGGGCGCCTTCGGGCATGGCGGCCGGGGCCGTCGGCAACGCTTCGCTGACCCGGTCGTCCTGCCAGATCTTCCACGGCTGGAACCAATACAGCCCCGCCCCCAGCACCACGGTCGCCGCGATCAGCGCCCCGACGACCAACCGTCGCCGCCTCGTCCCGTCCTTCACCACTGTCGCTTCTCCTCGATCATCGCCTCGTCCCATTCAAGGGCATGCGCGGCGCCCCGGCGGCCCGGCCGGGATGACGGATTCCTTACGGGGCGCTCGGGCCGCCGCCGCTCGGCGTGCGGGCGACGTGCGCGGGGTACGGGGGCGTGCCACGCTGGACGCAGTGCCCGGTCCGCGTCGACCGGGTGCGTCGCGCCGGAGTCCGCCGAGACGAACGGGGCATGCCGTGGTGCGAAGACTGGGCGCGCCGTCCCTGCGGGGCCGTGCGGGAGCCGGATGCGCCGCCCTGCTGCTGGTCGCACTGGCCTCGGGTCCGGTGGCGGCCGACGACGGCGACGGCGGCGCCCCCCTCGACCCGCGGATCACGGAGATCATGCGCAAGCCGGAGTACCGCAACGCGCAGTGGGGCCTGCTCCAGAGCGACCCCGCCACCGGGCGGGTGGTCCGCAGCGCCTTCCCCCAGCAGTTCTTCATCCCCGGGTCCACCGCCAAGTTGTTCAGCGTGTCCGGGCCCTGGCGGACCCTCGGCTCCGACCACCGCTTCGAGACCCCGTTGTACGCGGTCGGCGAGCGGCGCGGCGGGACCCTGGACGGTGACCTCGACCTGGTGGCCCAGGGCGACCTCACCATGGGCGGGCGGACCGCCGCGGACGGCACGGTCGCCTTCACCTCGCTGGACCACACCTACGCCGACGACGTCCCCGGCGCCACGCTCACCCCGCAGGACCCGCTGGCGGGGATCGACATGATCGCCGCGCAGGTGCGCCGGGCGGGCATCACCCGCGTGAGCGGCGACGTGATCGTGGACGACCGGCTCTTCGCCGCCGATCCGGTGCTGGTGCCCACCCCCACGCCGCTGATCATCAACGACAACCTCATCGACCTGACCGCCGCTCCGGGGGAACGCGCCGGTGCTCCCGCGCGGCTCGACTGGCGGCCGAAGGTGGCCCCGTACCGGGTCACCTCGACGGTGCGGACGGTGGCCGCCGGGAAGCAGTCGGCCGTCACCGTGACGACCTCCGACAACGGCACCCGCATCCGGCTGTCCGGCACCGTCGCGCTGGGCGCGGCCCCGGTGCTGCGGGTGTCCCCCGTCACCGACCCGGCGGCCTTCGGCCGGACCGCGCTGATCGAGGCCCTCGCACGGGCCGGGGTCCGGGTGGACGCGACGCCGACGGGCCCCAACCCGGTCGCCGCCCTGCCCGCCGACTACGCGGGTCGGGCGCGCGTGGCGGTGTACACCTCACCGCCGTACGCGGACTACGCCAAGCTCATCCTCAAGGTCAGTCACAACCTGGGCGCGAACCTGGGGATGTGTCTGCTGGCGGTCACGACGGGCAGCCACGCCTGCGCCGACGGGTTCCCCGTACTGGCCCGTTTCCTGGACGCGGCGGGGGTCGACCGGGGGCAGATCCAGCTCCTGGACGGTCGGGGCGGCAATCCCGTCGACCGGTCCACGCCGCGGGCCGTGGTGCAGATGCTGACGTACTGGACGCGCACGCCCGAGGCGCGGCTCTTCCGGGAGGCGCTGCCCGTCCTCGGCGTCGACGGCCTGCTGGCCGACAACTGCCGCGACTGCCCCGCGCGCGGCAAGGTTTTCGCCAAGACGGGCGCCGCCGTCGGGTTCGACGCGCTCAACAACCGGCTGGGCGTCGGCGCGATCACGATCGCGGGGTACCTGGACCGGGGCGGCGGCCGCTTCGAGGTGTTCTACGCCGGTGTCACCGGCGCCTCGACGCCGACGACCGACCCGAGCGGCATCCTGTCCATCGCCAACGACCTCGCCCTCGTCGCCGCCTATCTCCAGGAGGGGTGACGTACCCCGGGGCATGGTCCTTTGGGTAGAGGTCGCCGCTCCTCGTCCGGCTACAGATGTACGGACACATCGCCTCGGAGGGGGACTCCACCGGCCGGCCCGTCTCCTACCTTCTTGATCAATGCGGAGTTCACCGCTCCACGGGGTGCACCGTTCCCTGGAGTTCACTGCTCCGCTTCGGCGATCGAGAAGCGAGACGACCATGTACGGCAAGGCATTCGCGCCCGAATACCAGGGCTCCTTAGGGGAGCTCTCCGTCAACACCTCGCTGGAGGAGGTGCTGGAGAAGGCGTTGGAGGAGCGCCGGCGGGCCGACGAGGGCGGGGGCGGCGCCGCGTCGGCGCACGCCGGGCTCGCCGTGGCCGAGGCCAGCAGGCGCCTGGGCCGGGTCGAGGAGGCCGAGCGGGCGTGGAAGGACAGCTACCGGGCGGCCCGCGGAGCCGGTGACCAGGGCGCGATGGCCTGGGCCGTGTGGAGCGGCGGCACCCTGGCCCGCCAGCGCGGCGCGCTCCCGCTGGCCCGGCGCCGGCTCGCGCTCGCCGCCGAACTCGCCGAGCGCGGCGGGGACGTCGTGGCCCGCGGCTACTCGCTGGCCGGACTCGCCGAGACGGGTCGCATCCAGGGCGACTACCCGGCCGTCGCCGCGCTCCACGAGAAGCTGCTGGCCGAGGCGCGCCGCCGGGGTGAGGCACGACACACGGTGTGGGCGCTGGAGGGCATCGCGCAGATGCACCGGGGCACCGGCTCCTTCGACACCGCGCTGGCCCTGTTCGAGGAGGCGGCCGAGATCGCGGGGGCGGCGGGCGACGACCGGGGCCGGGCCTGGGCGCTGCGCGGGATAGCCGACGTCCGCTCCGCGCGGGGCGAGACCGACTCCGCCCTGGCCCTGCTGTCCGAGGCGGAGCGGATCTGCCGGGAGATCCAGCTGGTGAGCGCGCTGGCCTACAACCTGAAGATGCGGGGCAACGTCCTCTACCGCGCCGGGCGCTATCCCGAGGCCGAGGAGTGCTACGCCGAGGCGCTGCGGGAGTTCCGCGCGATGGACGAACCGCGGGGGAAGGCCCTGTCCGGGCTGGGTCTGACCAAGGCGCGGGCCCGGCAGGGGCGTGCGCCGGAGCGGACCGCGGCCGACCTCGACGAGCTGGAGGTCGCCCTGGTCGGCATCGGGCTCCAGCACGCCCGTGCCATGATCGAGCGGGCGCGTGCGGAGCTGGGCATCGCCTCCGGGGGGCCGGGAACGAGCGCCGCCGACACCGCCCCGGTCCGCTGAACCCGAGCCCGCCCGCCCCTCCCGCACGGCCCACGACAGGAGCACCGCCCATGTCCGCGCAGACCGGTCCGCCCGCCCCCACGCTCCCCGCGACCCTGCTCCGCTCCCGGCGCCTGGTCGAGCCCGCGCTCCGCAAGGCCGTCCAGGAGCTGCACCCGACGCCCGGCCTGATCGCCTCGCACGCCTTCGGCTGGTGCGACGAGGACGGCACGCCGACCGACGACCCGGGCAGCAAGGGGATACGTCAGGCGCTCGCCGTCCTGGGTGCGGAGGCGGTGGGCGCCGCCGGGGAGGTGGCCGTGCCGGCCGCCGTGGCGATCGAGCTGGTGCACACCTTCTCACTGATGCACGACGACATCATGGACGGGGACGAGCGGCGGCGGCACCGCGCCAGCTCGTGGAAGGCCTTCGGCACCGGGCCCGCCGTCCTGGCGGGCGACGCGCTCTTCGCCCTGGCCGTGCGCACCCTGGCCGAGGTGCCGGGCGAGCGGGGCGGGGCGGCGCTGCGGCAGCTCACGGTGACCCTGGGCGAGCTGGTGCACGGGCAGGCCGACGACCTGCTGTTCGAGACCCGGCCCTGGACCGGTCCGGGGGCCGTGGACCTCGTCGAGTACCGGGCGATGGCCGACCGCAAGACCGGTTCGCTGCTCGCGTCCGCCATGACCTTGGGTGCGGTGCTCGCCGGGGCGTCGCCGGAGGCGGTGGCCGCCCTCTCCCGGGCGATGCGCCAGTGGGGCGTCGCGTTCCAGGGGCTGGACGACCTGCTGGGCATCTGGGGCGACCCGCGGGCCACCGGGAAGCCGGTCCACGGCGATCTGCTGCGCCGCAAGAAGACCCTCCCGGTCCTCGCCGCGATGTCCCTGGACCCGGCCGTCGGCCCCCGGCTGGCCGACCTGCTGGGCGAGGAGGGACCGGCCGGGGCGGACGGCGCGCGGCGCGCGGCGGAGCTGGTCGAGGAGGCGGGCGGGCGGGAGTACGCGCTCCTGGAGGCGCGCCGGCTGCTGGACGCGGCGCGCGCGGAGCTGTACGCGGCCCCGCTCGTCCCCGCCGCCGTGGACGAGCTGGTCGCCCTATCGGAAGCCCTGCTGCGGCACGCCGGCTAGAACGGGCGCGGTGCCTCGCGCGGGTGCGGGAGCGGTACCGGTACGGCCACCGGCACCGGCACCGGCACCGGCTGCGGGGCGTCCCCCTGGAGGGAGACCGTCCGGGTCGGGGCGGGGATCGAGATGCCCTCGGTCCGGTAGCGCTGGTGCAGGCGCTTGATGAACTCGTGCTTGATCCGGTACTGGTCGCTGAACTCGCCGACGCCCAGGATCACCGTGAAGTTGATCCGCGAGTCCGCGAAGGTGTGGAAGCGCACGGCCCCTTCGTGGTCGAGCACCGCCCCGTTGATGTCGGCCATCACGCTGTCGACCACCTCCAGGGTGACCCGTTCCACGTGTTCCAGGTCGCTCTCGTACCCCACCCCGACCTGGACCAGCAGGGACAGCTTCTGCTCGGGCTGCGTGTAGTTCGTCATGTTCGTGCGGGCGAGCCGCGCGTTCGGGATGATGACCAGGTTGTTCGACAGGTTGCGCACCACGGTGTTGCGCCAGTTGATGTCGACGACGTAGCCCTCCTCGCCCCCGCTGAGCCTGATGTAGTCGCCCGGCTGCACCGTCTTCGAGGCGAGGATGTGCACGCCCGCGAAGAGGTTGGCGAGGGTGTCCTGGAGGGCCAGGGCGACGGCCAGGCCGCCCACGCCGAGGGCGGTGAGCAGCGGGGCGATGGACACGCCCATGGTTTCGAGGGCGACCAGGGCGCCCATCGCGAGGACCACGACCCGCGTGATGTTGACGAAGATCGTGGCCGATCCGGCGACGCCCGTGCGCGACTGGGCCAGCGACTGGACGAGGCCCGCGATCACCCGGGCCGTGCCGAGGGTGGCCAGCAGGATGAGCAGCGCGGTCAGGGAGTGGTTCACGAATCCCGCGATCCGCGCGGTCAGCGGGAGGGTCGAGGCGGCCACCGCGGCGCCCGCGATGAGGGCCGCGCCGGGTGCGAAGGTGCGCAGCGCGTCGACGATCAGGTCGTCGCCGCTCCAGCGGGTGCGCTCCGCGTGCCCCCGCAGCCAGCGCAGGAGGGCCCGGACGAGCAGCCCGGCGACGGCGCCCGCGGCCAGCGCGATCCCCGCGATCAGCCAGTCGTGCAGGACGAGGTCCCGGGTCACCGGCGGGCCTCCGCGACGTGCTGGGCCGGGGCGGTGGCGGGCGCCGTCGGTCGGGGTATCGCGGGGGGCGGGGGTGTCGTCACCTTGTCACCTGTCAGTTCGTCGTGGAGGCCGTCCCGTTGGGATGCGGATGTACGCATTCCGAACGGGCTGCCATCCTGCCCCATGGCCGTGGCGCACTCCGTGGCCGGGCCACCCGTCCGACGGTCCGTCAGTTCCTCATCAGGTCAGTTGTCCCGGACCCTTGACTCTCCACCCGGCAGCCGGGACCCTCGTCGCATTGTTTGCGCGGAACATGACAACAGGCGCCGCGCACCCCGCCCGCCGACCGACGACCACCGGCCGCCGACCCAAGACATGAGTGATGACCTTGACTCGACACCCGCACACCCGGCGCAGGCCGGCCCTGGTCCTGTCGTTACTGATCGCCCTGCTGGCGATGGCGCTGAGCCCGGCCTCCAGCGCCGCCGCCGCCGATCCCGGCTGGTGGAACCCGACCGCGCGGCCCGCGCCCGACTCCGGGATCGACGTCACCGGCGAGCCCTTCAAGGGCACCGACGCCCAGGGCAACGTCCGCGGCTTCGTCGACGCCCACGACCACATCATGGCCAACGAGGGCTTCGGCGGCCGTCTCATCTGCGGCAAGGCCTTCTCCGACCTGGGCGTGGCCGACGCGCTCAAGGACTGTCCGGAGCACTACCCGGACGGCTCGCTCGCGATCTTCGACTACATCACCAAGGGCGGTGACGGCAAGCACGACCCGGTGGGCTGGCCGACCTTCAAGGACTGGCCCGCCCACGACTCGCTCACCCACCAGCAGAACTACTACGCCTGGGTCGAGCGCGCCTGGCGCGGCGGCCAGCGGGTGCTCGTCAACGACCTGGTCACCAACGGGGTCATCTGCTCGGTCTACTTCTTCAAGGACCGCGGCTGCGACGAGATGACCGCCATCCGCCTGGAGGCGCAGAAGACCTACGACATGCAGGCCTACATCGACAAGATGTACGGCGGCCCGGGCAAGGGCTGGTTCCGCATCGTCACCGACTCGGCCCAGGCCCGCGACGTCGTCCAACAGGGCAAGCTGGCCGTCGTGCTGGGCGTGGAGACCTCCGAGCCCTTCGGCTGCAAGCAGATCCTGGACATCGCGCAGTGCAGCAAGGCCGACATCGACAAGGGGCTGGACGAGCTGCACGCACTCGGCGTCCGCAGCATGTTCCTGTGCCACAAGTTCGACAACGCCCTGTGCGGGGTCCGCTTCGACGAGGGCGCGCTCGGCACCGCGATCAACGTGGGCCAGTTCCTGTCGACGGGCACCTTCTGGCAGACCGAGAAGTGCGCCGGGCCGCAGCACGACAACCCGATCGGGCTGGCCCCCGCGGTCAACGCGCAGAAGGAGCTGCCGGCCGGCGTGGCGGTGCCCTCGTACGCCGCCGACGCGCAGTGCAACTCCCGCGGGCTGACCGATCTGGGCGAGTACGCCGTGCGCGGCATGATGAAGCGCAAGATGATGCTGGAGGTGGACCACATGGGCGTCAAGGCCGCGGGCCGGGCCTTCGACATCCTGGAGTCGGCCTCGTACCCGGGCGTCATCTCCTCGCACAGCTGGATGGACAGCGCCTGGACCGAGCGGCTCTACAAGCTCGGCGGGTTCGCGGCCCAGTACATGAGCGGCTCCGAGGGGTTCAGCGCCGAGGCCAAGAGCAAGGACGCCCTGCGCGACAAGTACCAGGTCGGGCTCGGCTACGGCACCGACATGAACGGGGTCGGCGGGTGGCCCGCCCCGCGCGGTGCGGGCGCGGCGAACCCGGTGACGTACCCCTTCCGCAGCGTCGACGGCGGCTCGGTCATCGACAAGCTGACGAGCGGCCAGCGCACCTGGGACTTCAACACCGACGGCGGCGCGCACTACGGCATGGTCCCGGACTGGGTCGAGGACATCCGCCACGTCGGCGGTCAGGACGTGGTGGACGACCTCTTCCGGGGCGCCGAGTCCTACCTGCGCACCTGGGGCGCCTCGGAGCGGCACCGGGCGGGGGTGAACCTCGCCTCCGGGGCGAGCGCCTCGGCCAGTTCGTCGGAGTGGAACCCCTTCTACAGCTTCGCGCCCGGCCAGGCCGTGGACGGCAACACCGGCACCCGCTGGGCCAGCGACTGGAGCGACGACCAGTGGCTCCAGATCGACCTCGGCTCCGCGAGCCTGGTCAAGCGGGTCACGCTGGACTGGGAGCGCGCCTACGGCAGGGCCTACCGGATCGAGGTCTCCACGGACGGCGCGAACTGGCAGACCGCGTGGTCCACGACGACGGGTGACGGAGGCCTGGACACCGCCCTGTTCAGCGGGGTCTCCGCCCGCTACGTCCGTGTCCACGGGGTGGGACGCGGCACCCAATGGGGTTACTCCCTGCACGAAGTCGGCGTATACAGCAGCTGACGCGATCACGTGGACGCCCCCCCCCCGCACGCCGGGGGCGGGCGTCCCCCGTGGCACCCGAACGAAGGAGACCGCCATGGCACGGATGCCGCTGGCCGAGCGTCGCCGGCAGCTGACCGCGGCCGCCATCCGCGCGATGACCCGCGACGGGGTCTCCCGGACGACCACCCGGTCCATCGCCGCCGAGGCGGGCGTGTCGCTGAGCGTCTTCCACTACTGCTTCGACTCCAAGCAGGCCCTGCTGGAGGCCGTCCTCACCACCATCAGCGACGACTACATCGGCGTCGTGCGCGAGGCGATCCGACCCCGGGCCACCCTCCACGAGACCGTACGGGCCGGATTCCGGGCCTACTGGGACCACGTGGCGGCGCACCCCGGCGAGCACATGCTCACCTACGAGCTCACGCAGTACGCGCTGCGCGAGCCCGGCTTCGAGCACCTGGCCCGGCGGCAGTACGCGCTGTACTGCGACACCTACGCCCAGCTCCTGGAAGAGCTGGGGCGGCGGATCGACTTCGAACTTCTCGTGCCCGTACCGGTGTTGGCCCGATACCTGGCCGCCATGACGGACGGGGTGACCCTGAACTTCCTCGTCCTGGGCGACGCGGCCGCCGCGGCCGACATCCTCGACATGATCACCGATCACGTCGCCGGGCTGATCCGCGAGCGCTGACCGCCGGGCGCCCGGCCGCCCCCGCGGTCAGCCGAGTACGGGGTGCACCTCCGGGTGCGCGTCCCACCAGGCGCGGTGGAAGGGGTTGTTGTCCACATTGGCCAGGTACGCCCCCGCCGCCGCCCGGTAGAAGAGCTCCGCCTGGAGGCCGGAGACCGCCGCGCGGTTCCAGGCGAGCCGGATGCGGCCCACGACCGGCTCGCCGACCAGGGGGCGCATCACCGTTCCCGGCACGGCCGGAGCGGTGGGCTGGCACAGCGAGACCGCGCGGCCCGCCGCGATCAGGTCGTACTGCATCATCCGGTCGGTGATCCGGTAGCGCAGCAGGGGCGTGAACCCGGCCTTCTCGCAGGCCTCGACCAGCGCCTCGGGCCCGCCGTCGTCGTCCTCGACCAGGGTCATCCAGGGGTCGTCGGCCAGGTCGGCGAGGTCCACGCGGGCCTGCCCGGCCAGCGGGTGCCGGTCGGACATCCGGATGCAGAAGGGCTCCCTGGGGACCAGGGTGCGGCCCGACACGCCCCCGGGCAGCGGGACTTCGTGCTCGTTGACCTCGCCGTACACGATGACGTCGTAACGGCCCGCGCCCAGCATCCGCACCAGCGCGGTCACCGAGTCCTCCAGGTCGACGGTGATCTCCCGCCCGTACAGGTCCAGGTCGGTGCGGGCGAGCAGGCCGTCGAGCAGGACGAGCATGATGCAGCCCAGCCGTAGCGGACTGTGACCGGCGATCGCGCGCGCCTCGGCGCCGAGCGCGTCCATCTCGTGCAGCACCCGACGGGCCTTGGCCAGGACGAAGTGGCCCAGCGCGGTGGGCTCCACCCCGTGCCGGCCGCGGACGAAGAGGTCACCGCCGGTGACCCCCTCGATCCGCCGGAGTTGGGCCGAGAGCGCGGGCTGGGACACGCCGAGGAGCCGGGCCGCCCCGCCCAGGCTGCCGGCTTCGGCTATCTGACAGACGGTGTGCAGGTGCCTCAACTCGAGCTGCATTGCGGCAGCTTACGCAGCGTGACGCGAGCGGCACCATAACGCGGGTCTTATGCGTGCAGGGATGTCCCAATCTCGCCATGCCCACGCCCATACTCGGCGGCGAACCGCCCGCCTGCGCACATCCCCCGCACAGCCCGCGCACAGGTACCGCACAGCCTTTGCCACGGCCTTGCACAGGCCCTGTACAGGCGGCTCACCGCCAGAACCCCCCACACACGATCGGAGTGGACTCTTGCAGCCCACCAGATGGATGGCGACCGTGGCAGCGATGGCGCTGACCACGAGTCTCGCCGGAGCGCTGGCCGGTACCGCATCGGCCTCGCAGCAATCGACACGCCAGGTCCAGCCCCCGCAGGCGAAGTCGGCGGCCCGCGCGGTCGCCGCCGCCGACGCGGCCGTCAAGAGCGGCCTCGACACCCTGGTCAACTCCCCCCAGCAGCAGTACGACCGGCGGATGGTCACGCCGTGGGTGCAGGACCTGTACTCCGTGGCCTACGAGCGCACCTACCGCGGCCTGCCCGTGGTCGGCGGCGACGCGGTGGTCCTCGCCGACGGCGAGGGCAAGGTCCGCGCCCTCCAGTCGGCCTCCACCACCGTGATCGACGTGGCGACGACCCCCTCGGTCACGGCGAAGGCCGCCGAGGCCACCTCCCGCAAGGAGCTGGTCGCCACCGACAAGGTCCTCGACGGCAGGCTCGTGGTCCGGCTCAAGGACGACCGGCCGGTGCTCGCCTGGGAGACCGTCCTGTCCGGGCGGACGGCGACCGCGCCGAGCAAGCTGCACGTCTTCGTCGACGCCCGCACCGGCAAGGTGGTCGACCGCTACGACGAGGTGGTGGCGGGCAGCGGCACCAGCAAGTGGAACGGCCCGAACCCGCTGACCATCGACACCACCGCGTCCGGGGGCACGTACTCCCTGCGCGACCCGAACCGCACCGGCCTGAGCTGCGCGGACTACAGCAGCGGCAGCGTCTTCTCCAAGTCGTCGGACTCCTGGGGCACCGGGAACCCCACGTCGAAGGAGACCGGCTGTACCGACCTCATGTTCGCCGCCCAGAAGCAGTGGGACATGCTGGGCTCCTGGCTCGGCCGCAACGGGGTCAGCGGCAACGGGCGCAGCTTCCCCGGCAAGGTGGGCCTGTCCGACCTGAACGCCTACTGGGACGGCAGCTCGGTCACCATCGGGCACAACAGCGCCAACGAGTGGATCGCCGGCGTGGACGTGGTGGCCCACGAGTACGGGCACGCCATCGACACCAACACCCCCGGCGGCACCAGCGGCCAGGAGGCCGGGCTGGGCGAGGGCACCGGAGACATCTTCGGCGCGCTGACCGAGGCGTACATCAACGAGCCGTCCCCGTACGACGTCCCGGACTACACCGTCGGCGAGATGATCAACCTCCAGGGCCGCGGTCCGATCCGGAACATGTACAACCCGCCGGCGGTCAACAACGACCCGGCCTGCTACAGCTCCTCCATACCCGGCACCGAGGTGCACGCGGCGGCCGGCCCGCTGAACCACTGGTTCTACCTGCTGGCCGAGGGCACCAACCCCGGCGGCGGCAAGCCCAACAGCAGCACCTGCAACAGCACCACGCTCACGGGCGTGGGCGTGCAGAACGCCGGCAAGATCTTCTACGGCGGCATGCTGCTCAAGACCAGCAGCATGAGCTACAAGAAGTACCGCACGGCCACGCTCAGCGCGGCCAAGTCCCTCGACCCGACCACCTGCAACCTCTTCACCCGGACCAAGGCCGCCTGGGACGCGATCAGCGTGCCCGCGCAGAGCGGTGACACCACCTGCGTCCCGAGCGGTCAGAACGACGACTTCTCGATGGCCCTGAACCCGGCCTCCGGCACCGTCCAGCAGGGTGCCTCGCTCACGACCAACGTGGCCACGAACACCACGACCGGCTCGGCCCAGCAGGTCACCCTCACCGCGACCGGGCTGCCGGCCGGGGTGAGCGCCTCCTTCAACCCGGCCACCGTGCAGTCCGGCCAGTCCTCGGTGCTGACGCTGACCGCCTCCACCTCCGCGGCGCCGGGCTCCTCCACCGTCACCGTCAAGGGCCAGGGACCGGGCCTCTCGCACACCGTCGACTACGCGCTGACCGTCGGCGGCACCACGCCGCCCGATCCCGAGCAGCCGAACATCGACGTCGCCAAGGTCCAGGCGCACCTGACCCAGCTGAACCAGATCGCCTCCCAGAACGGCGGCAACCGCCGTGCCGGCAGCGCCGGTTACACCGGGTCGGTGGCCTACATCAAGGGCAAGCTCCAGGCCGCCGGTTACACCGTCACCGAGCAGAACTGCACCTCCTGCACCTACCCGTCGAACAACCTGATCGCCGACTGGCCGGGCGGCCCCGCCGACCAGACCGTCATGTTCGGCTCGCACCTCGACAGCGTCTCCGCGGGCCCGGGCATCAACGACAACGGCTCCGGCTCGGCGACCCTGCTGGAGAACGCCCTCGTCCTGGCCCAGCGGAACCCGACCATGACCAAGCACGTGCGCTTCGCCTGGTGGACCGACGAGGAACAGGGCCTCAACGGCTCCAAGTTCTACGTGAACCAGCTGAGCAGCACCCAGAAGTCGGCCATCAAGGGCTACTACAACTTCGACATGGTCGGCTCCCCCAACGGCGGCTACTTCATCAACAACCTCAACTCCGCCACCTCGGCGCCGATGAAGGCGTACTGGACCTCGCTGAACCTCGCCCCCGAGGAGAACGTCGAGGGCCAGGGCCGCAGTGACGACTACTCCTTCCAGCAGGCGGGCATCCCGACCTCCGGCTACGCGGCCGGCGCCAGCGCCCGCAAGACCTCGGCCCAGGCCACGAAGTGGGGCGGCACCGCGAACGCCGCCTACGACTCCTGCTACCACAGCTCCTGCGACACCACGAACAACATCAGCGCCACGGTCCTGGACCGCAGCGCCGACGGCGTCGCCTACACCATCTGGAAGCAGGCCGTCGGCGGCGGCACCCCGGCACAGG
This sequence comes from Streptomyces sp. NPDC059917, assembly GCF_042730635.1. Classification (NCBI taxonomy): domain Bacteria; kingdom Bacillati; phylum Actinomycetota; class Actinomycetes; order Kitasatosporales; family Streptomycetaceae; genus Streptomyces; species Streptomyces sp. NPDC059917. The sequence goes on along the minus strand of NZ_JBHWLC010000021.1, from coordinate 97,507 downwards.
ACTTCTCGCTGAGCACCTCGCCCGCGGCCGGCAGCGCGAACCCCGGCGGCAGCGTCAGCTCCACCGTGAACACCACCACCGTGAGCGGCAGCCCGCAGACCCTGAACCTGACGGTCACCGGCGCGCCCACCGGCGTCACCGCCACGCTCAACCCGACCTCCGTGCAGTCCGGCAGCTCCTCGACCCTGTCCGTCCAGGTCGGCGCCGCCACCACGGCCGGCACCTACACCCTGACCATCACCGGCACCGGCACCACCAGCCACTCCACCACCTACACCCTGACCGTCGGGGGCGGCGGCGGCACCTGCACCCCGCGCCAGGTCGTCGCCAACGGCGGCTTCGAGAGCGGCACGGCCCCCTGGACCTCCACCTCGGGCGTCATCACCAACCAGGCGGGCGAAGCCCCGCACGCCGGCGCCTACATGGCGTGGCTGAACGGCTGGGGCAGCCCGCGCACCGACAGCGCGGCGCAGTCCCTGACCCTGCCCGCCGACTGCGCGACCGGCCGGCTCTCCTTCTACCTGCACATCGACACCGCCGAGACCGAGAACGTCGTCTACGACACCTTCAAGGTGTCGGTGGGCGGCCAGACCCTGGAGACGCTGTCCAACGTGAACGCGACGTCGGGCTACGTCCTGAAGACCTACGACGTCTCGCAGTTCGCGGGCCGGACGGTCACCCTCCAGTTCCAGGGGGTCGAGGACCAGTCCCTCCAGACCTCCTTCGTGGTGGACGACGTCACCCTCCAGGTGAGCTGACGCCCATCTGACCCGTCCCGCCTCCCCGCGGGACGCACGAGTGGGCGCCTGGCCGGGGCGGTTTCCCGGTCAGGCGCCTTCGTGCGTGCCGGCGCGGCTCAGGCGGTGGCCGCCGCCGCCTCGGCCATCCGGCGGCGCAGGCTCAGCGGCCGCATGTCGGTCCACACCACGTCGATGTGGTCCAGGCACTCCTGCTGCGTCCCGGACGTGCCCTCGGCGTGCCAGCCGCGCGGCAGCTCGCGGTCCAGCCGCCAGACGGAGTACTGCTCTTCCTCGTTGCGCACGACCTGGTAGCCGCTCTCACCGCTGGCACTCATCGCTTGGGCCCTCCCGCGTTCGATCGCCTCGACGCGCCCAGCCTGCCCCGGAACCGCGGGCCGCCATAGAGACAAACGCGCAGAAGCGGCGGTGTCCGGTGCTGCCCGTCCTTCCCTGGTGGCGCCCGGCCCGCCCCGGCAGGGTTCGAGGAAGCCAGGGTGACGCCGAAGACGGTACCCGGCGCGGAGTCAGTACCGCCTGGAAGGAGCCTCCGCCATGACGGACGTCCCGGAACACGTGCACCTGCCCACGGGTGGCTGGCGTTTGTGGGAGCATTTCGCCCTGCGCGGTCCCGGCTTCCCCGCCGAAGGGGTGCTGCGCATGGCGCCTCCCGGGCTCGCCGTGGCCGCCGACAAGTTCGGGCCGCGGGACCTGCTGGCCGGGCCCGAGTGGGAGGCCTTCACCGAGACCTTCGACACGGGCGCCGTGCGCACCGCCGAGCTGCTCCAGGAGATAGCCGCCGCCCCGCGCTTCCGCGCCGCGGTGGCCTGGCAGAACCGGACCGTGCTGCGCACGGGCATCGCGCCGTTCCTGAACTGGACGCCGACCGCCGCCTCCCGCACCAGCATGCCCCGCCAGCGCGAGGAGCTCGTCGCGCACTACTGGCAGCGGTTCTGCGTCAAGAACGACACCATCGGCTTCTTCGGCCCCGTCGGCTGGGGCCGCTGGGACCTCGCGAGCCACGGCATCGCCGTCGACCCGGGTACCGGACTGCTCGCCGACTCCCAGGTGTACTTCGCCAGTTGGGCCATCGACGCGCTCGCCAAGACGCTGGGCGCGGACCCGGCGATGAAGGCGTGGATCCCGCCGCGCCGGGTGTCCTTCGTCCGCGCCGAGGGCCGGACCGTGCGGCTGCCCGGCCGTCCGCCGCAGCCCATCACCGACGCCGCGCGGGCCGTGCTCGACCTGTGCGACGGGACGCGGCCGCTGGCCGCGATCGCCGCGGCCGCCGAGATCACCGAGGCGGAGGCGTCCGACACCGTCGCCTGGCTCCAGTCCAAGCGGTGGGTGCACTGGCGCCTGGAGGTGCCGAGCAGCACCTATCCCGAGCGGGAGCTGCGGGCCATCCTGGAGCGCGTCGGCGACCGGGCGCTGCGGGAGTCCGCCCTGGAGCGGCTGGACGTGCTGGAGCGCGGCCGGGACGCGGTCCAGGCGGCCGGGCTGGACGCCGAGGCGCTGGGCGAGGCGATGGGCGCGCTGGAGGCGGACTTCGCGCGGTTGACCGACACCGACGGCCAGCGAGCCAAGGGGGCGCGGACCGCGCCCTGCCGCGGGCTGGTCTACTCCGACTGCCGGCGCTCGGCGACGGCCACGCTGGGCACCGCGCTGCTCGACGAACTGACGCCGCTGGCGCAGTGCCTGACCTCGGCGCGCTGGATGACGAACCGGTTCACCGAGCGGGTGGGCGTACGGCTGCGCGAGGTGTACGAGCGGTTGCACGCGAGCGGTCCGGTGGACCTGGGCGCGATGTGGCTGGCCTGCCTGCCGTCGCCGTACGCCGAGGCGAACGCCGATCTGGACGCCATCCAGGCGCAGATGCGGGCGAAGTGGGCCCGCATCCTGGAGGTGCCCGAGGGGGCGCGCAGCGTGCGGGCGTCCTCGGCGGAGATCGCCGAGCGGGTGCGGGCCGAGTTCGAGGAGCCGGGTGCGGGCTGGTCGCTGGCCCGCTACTTCAGCCCCGACGTGCTGGTCCTGGCCGAGGACGCGGCGGCGGTGGGCCGCGGTGACTTCGCGCTCGTGCTGGGCGAGATGCACAGTGCGCTGAACACGATGGGCGCCTCGCTCTTCGTCCACCAGCACCCCGACCGGGACCAGTTGATCGCGGAGACGACCCGGGACTTCCCCGAGCCCCGGCTGCTCCCGATGCTCCCCAAGGAGCTGCCGCTGAAGTGGTCCACGCGCAGCCGGCCCTCGCTGGACCGGCCGCAGGACTACTACGTCTCGCTGGTCGACGACACGGGCGACCCGCACCGGCCGCGCACGGTGCTCAGCGCGGACGTCGCGGTGGAGGACCGGGAGGGGACCTTGACGGCGGTGCTGCCGGACGGGACCGCCTTCCCCCTGCTGGACGTCTACGCCAACACCCTGACCCAGCGGATCATGGACCGGTTCACGATCCGCCCCGAGGGGGACCACACCCCGCGGATCACCATCGACAAGATGATCGTGGCCCGCGAGACGTGGACCTTCGCGGCCGGTGAACTGACCTTCGCGGACGAGAAGTCGGAGGCCAGGCGGTACGTCCGGGCGCGCCACTGGCAGCGGGAACACGACCTGCCGCGCTTCGTGTTCGTGGTCTCCCCCACCGAACCCCGGCCGTTCTACGTGGACTTCGAGAGCCCGGTGTACCTGACGATCCTGGCCAAGGCGGCGCGCAGGCTCGCCCGCAAGGACCCGGACGCCCGGTTGAAGGTCAGCGAGATGCTGCCGACGCCGGAGCAGGCGTGGCTGACCGACGACCAGGGCAACGCCTTCACCTCGGAGCTGCGCTTCGTCGCCGTCGACCAGAGCGCCGTGGACCAGAGCGCCGTGGACCACAGCGCCGTCGACCAGAGCGCCGTGCCCGACGCGCCGGGCGAGGACGCGTGATGCGCACCTTCGTCGACGACATCGCGGCGCACGCCGCCCGCCACCCGGGCCGGGTCGCGGTCACCACCCCGGACGCGGAGCTGACGTACGCGGAGCTGGCCGCCCGGATCGAGGCGCTGGCCGCGGTGCTGCGCTTCCGGGGCGCGGGCCCCGAGGTGGTGTGCGCGGTGGCCGTGGAGCGCGGGGTGGACGCCGTGGTCGCGATGGCGGCCGTGGTGCGTTCCGGAGCCGCCTTCCTGGGCCTGGACCCGGAGCAGCCCGCGCCGCGGCTGGCGGCGCTGGTGCGCAGCGGCGGCGCCGGGATGCTGCTGTCCCGCTCCGATCTGGCGGCGCGGCTGGACCTGCCGATCGCGGGGCCGCACGTCCTGCTGGACCGGCCCGGCCCGGTCGGGGCGGGCGAGGTCCCGTCCGGGGCGGAGCCGCCGGAGCGCGGGCTCGCCTACGTCAGTCACACCTCCGGGACCACCGGGGAGCCGAGCGCGGTGCTGGTCGAGCACAGGGGTCTCGATTCGTACCTGCGCTTCGTCGCCCGCGACTACGGTCTCGGGCCGGACACGGTCGCCCTCCAGGTCGCGCCCCTGGGCTACGACGCCTCCGTGCGGGACACCTTCGCTCCGCTGCTGGCGGGCGGGCGGCTGGTCGTCGTACCGCGCTCGGCGCTGCTGCGGCCGCAGGAGTTCGGGGAGGTGGTGCGCTCCGAAGGGGTGACCGCGCTGCTGAGCGTGACCCCGTCCTTCCTGTCCTTCCTGGCCGGGCAGCCGGACGCGGCCGATCTGCTGGCCGGGCTGCGGCTGGTGGTCTCCAGCGGTGAGTCGCTGCGGCCGTTCCTGGCCGCGGGCGGCCGGGCGCTGCTCCCGGGCGCGCTGGTCAACCAGTACGGGCCCACCGAGTGCACGATGACCTCGACCCGGTACGCGGTGCCCGCCGATCCCGACACCGCGGCCGACCTGATCGGGACCCCGATCGACGGGGTCGTGGTCCGGCTGCTGGACGCGGCGCTCGCGCCGGTGCCCGAGGGGGCCGTCGGGGAGGTGTACATCGGCGGGACCGGGGTGGCCCGGGGATACCGCGGGCGGCCCGCGCGGACCGCCGAGTGCTTCGTGCCGGACCCGCTCGGACCGCCGGGCGCCCGGCTCTACCGGACCGGTGACCTGGCCCGCAGCGGCCCCGGGGGGCTCGCCTACCTGGGGCGCGGCGACCGGCAGGTGAAGATCCGGGGATACCGCGTGGACCCGGCCGAGGTGGAGGGCGCGCTGCTGGCCCACGCCGCGGTGACGGGCGCCGTGGTCACCTCGGCGACCGACGCGCAGGGGCGGGTGTTCCTGATCGCGCACGTCACCGGGGACGCCGCCGTGCCCGACACCGCCTTGCGGGCGCACCTGGGGACCACCTTGCCGCCGCACCTGATGCCGCGCCGGTTCGTCCGGCTGGCCGAACTACCCACCACCCGCGGGGGCAAGGCCGACCGGCGTGCCCTGGCCGAAAGCGGAGGCACCCGGTCATGAGCGTGACGACCATCGACACCCTGGGCCCGGCGGACGTGGACGCGGCCGTCGAGCGCCTGGCGGGCCACGTCCGGCGCACCCCGCTGCTGCCGGGGCTGGGCGCCGCGGGGCGGCGGCGCTCGGAGTGCGCGCTGCTGCTGAAGGCCGAACACCTCCAGCACAGCGGCTCGTTCAAGGTGCGCGGGGCCGCCAACGCCGTCCTGGCGCTCGGCGCGGACCGGATCGTCACCGGGTCCTCCGGGAACCACGGGATCGCGCTGGCCCGGCTCGCCGCCCCGCTGGGAGTCGAGGTCACGGTCGTGATGGCGGCCGGGGCCAGCCCGGCCAAGGCCGCGCTGATCCGGGCGCTGGGCGGGCGGATCGTGTCCGTGCCGGGCGGGGTGGCCGAGCGGGACCAGCGGGCGCTGGAGCTGGCCCGGGAGGGCGGCGCGGTCCTCGTGCCCTCCTCCGACCACGAGCTCGTGATCGCCGGGCAGGGCACGGTCGGGGCGGAGATCCTGGCCGAGGTGCCCGACGTCGAGACCGTCTACGTGCCGACCGGCGGGGGTGGGCTGCTGGCCGGGGTCTGCCTCTCCGCCCACGGGCACCGGGTCCGGGTGGTGGGCGTGGAGCCCGCCGCGACGCCCCGGTACGCCCGTTCGCTGGCGGCGGGCCGACCCGTCCGGCTGGCGCCGAGCGAGACCGTCGCCGACGGACTGCGCGCCCAGCAGCCGGGCGCGGTGACCTTCCCCGTGATCCGGGACCGGGTCGACGACCTGATCGCCGTGTCCGACGCCGAGATCCTGGCCGCCGCCGCCTTCCTGCGCCGTCGCGGGGTCGAGGCGGAACCCAGCGGCGCCGTCGCCCTGGCCGGGGCGCTGCGCGCGGGCCGTGGCGCCGGGCGCGCCGTCGCCATCGTCTCGGGCGGCAACACCACCGCGGCGCTCACCGCCGCCGCGGCCACCGAACCGTACCTAGAGGAGATCTCATGACCACGTCCCTGAACCCGATCCTGACCGGTGCCGCGCTGACGGAGCTGGTGCTCGACATCTACCGCGACACCCTGGGCGAGGCGGACCTGAACGAGGACAGCGACTTCTACGAGTGGGGCGGGGACTCGCTGACCGCGTTCCGCATCACCGCGCGGATCGAGGAGGCGGTGGGCGTCGAGGTGCCGGTCGCGCTGGTCTTCGCCTACCCCTCCCCCGCCGACCTGGCGTCCGTCGTCGACGCCGACCTCGTCCAGGCGTGAGGGGCAGACCATGAGCGAGACCTACCTGCCGGGCGGCCGCTGGCGGCTGTGGGAGCAGTTCGCGCTGCGCGGGCCGGGCTTCCCGGCCCGGGGCGTGCTGCGGCTGGCCCCGGCCGGACTGGCCGCGGCGGCCGACAAGTTCCCCGAGGGCGAGCAGCTGGCCGGGGAGGGCTGGAACGAGTTCGGCGCGCTGTTCGCCGAGGCCGCGGTGGACAACGCGCGGGCCCTGCAGGACATCGCCCGGCTGCCCGCCTTCCGGGAGGCGGTGGCCTGGCAGAACCGGCCGGTGCTGAGCTCCGGGATCGCGCCGTTCCTGAACTGGACGCCCACGGCCACGAGTCGCAGCAGCATGCCCCGCCAGCGCGAGGAGCTCGTCGCGCACTACTGGCAGCGGTTCTGCGTCAAGAACGACACCATCGGGTTCTTCGGACCCGTCGGCTGGGGCAGTTGGGACCTGGAGGGCGTGGGCCCGGAGGGCATCGCCGTCGATCCGGGGACCGGTCTGGTCGCCGACACCCAGGTGTACTTCGCCAGTTGGGCGGTCGACGCGCTCGCGGCGACGATCGGGGCCGACCCCGGGCTGCGCCAGTGGGTGGCTCCGCGCCGGGTGCCCTTCGTCCGCCTCGCGGACGTGGAGGGCGCCGCCGGGGCCGAGGTACTGGTCCCCGGCCGCCCGCCGCAGCTCGCCGGGGACGGCGCCGCGGCCGTGCTGGCCCTGTGCGACGGTGTGCGCAGCGCGCGGGAGATCGCGGCCGCACTGCCCGGTACGGACGTGGTGGCCGAGCTGGCGGGCCTGGTGTCCCGCAGGTGGGTGGTGTGGAAGCTGGAGGTGCCCGCCGACGCGCGCCCCGAGCGGTTCCTGCGCTCGTGGCTGGACCGGATGGGCGACGAGAGCGCGCGCGGGCGGGCCCTGGCCGCCCTGGACGTGCTGGAGCGCGGCCGGGACGCGGTGGCGGCCGCCACGGGTCCCGAGGCCCTGGTCGAGGCGATGACCGCCCTGGAGGGCGAGTTCGTCGCGCTGACCGAGACCGCGGCCGTCCGCGAGAAGTCGGCCGGTACGGCGCCCTGCCGGGCCCTGGTGTACTCCGACTGCCGGCGCTCGGCGAGCGCCCGGCTGGGCCGGGTGGTGCACGAGGCCCTCGCCCCGCTGGAACCGCTGCTCACCAGTGCGGGTTGGCTCACCGCCCGGCTGGCCGAGGCCGTGATGGACCGGGCGAAGCCGGTGTACGACCGCCTCGCGGAGCGCGGGCCGGTGGACCTGGCCGCCTTCTGGTTCGCCTGCATGCCGATCCTGCACGGGGCGGCGCGCACCGAAACGCAGGAGCTGCAGCGGGAGTTCCGGGAGCGTTGGGCGGCGATCCTGTCGCCGCCGCCGGACGCCCGCCGGGTCCGGCTGACGCTGGCCGACATCGCGGGGCCGGTGGCCGAGCGGTTCGGCGAGGACGCCGACCCGGTCGGGGGCGGCCGGGCGGGCGGCGTGCGGGGCGGCTGGACGGCCGCCCGCTATCTGAGCCCCGACATCATGATCGCGGCGACCGGTACGGACGCGGTGGCCCGCGGCGAGTTCGAACTCGTGCTGGGCGAGCTGCACCTGGCATCCAACACGCTGGGTTCCTCGCTCTTCGTCCACCAGCACCCCGACGCGGCCGAGTTGATCGCGCTCACCGATCGCGACCACCCGGGCCCCCGGCTGATGCCCCTGCTGCCCAAGGAACACCGCTCGCGCCTGTCGGTGCGCACCCGGCACGCCCTGGTGCGGCCCGAGGACTACCAGGTCGCGCTGGTCGACTTCACCGCCGATCCGGCCCGGGCGCGTTCGGTCCTGAGCGCCGACGTCACGGTGACCCGCGGCGAGGACGGCGAGCTGCGGGTGGTGCTGCCCGACGGCGCCGCGTTCGCGGCGGTGGACGTGTTCGCGCACGTCCTGACCACCTTGGCGATGGACCTGTTCCAGATCCTCCCGGACGACGCGGAGCACGCGCCGCGGGTGACCGTCGACCGGCTCGTGGTGGCCCGGGAGACCTGGCGGCTGCCCCAGGAGGGGATCGACTTCGCGGACGAGAAGGACGAGGCCCGCCGCTTCGTGCGGGCCCGCCGGTGGCGCGAACGGCACGGGCTGCCGCGGTTCGTGTTCGTGGTCCTGCCCACCGAGACCCGGCCGTTCTACGTCGACTTCGACAGCCCGGTGTACCTCAACATCCTGGCCAAGGCGCTGCGCAGGCTGGCCCGCAACGACCCGGACGGCCGCGCCGTGATCACCGAGATGCTGCCCAGCCCCGAGCAGGCGTGGCTGACCGACGACCGGGGCGCCGCCTACACCTCGGAGCTGCGCTTCGTGGCGGTCGACGAGGGCGACGCGCCCCGCGTCGCGGGTGGGAGCGACACCCCCTGAGCCGCGTGGTCCCGGCCGGGCTCCCCCGTGTCCGACCCGGGACCACGCACCCCCGCGGCGGGGGGGCCCCCCGGCGGGGAGGGGGGGGGGGGGGGGCGGCCCGGGGGGGTGGTACCCCCCCCCCCCCCCCCCGGGGGGGGTGGTTATTACAACAAAGC
>NZ_JBHWLC010000021.1:73327-88546 GCF_042730635.1 Streptomyces sp. NPDC059917 | reverse complement strand
GGGGGGGTCCGGGGGGGGTCTCCCTCTTTCGCGACTGGGCACACCCCACCCCCGCGGCGGCGGCCCGCCCGGGCGCGAAGGCGTCCGGGCGGCGCCGCCGTTGCGCTTTCTACCCCCACCGACCGCGCGCGGGGCTGCTTCTTCTTCCCTACTGACCGGCCTTCCCAGACAGCAGTGTTGTGGAAAACACCGCTTGGAGGCCCGCAGTGAAGGCATCGTTCGCGCAGCGCAGGCTGTGGTTCCTCGACCAGCTCACCCGAGGTTCCACCGACTCCTTGCTCCCCCTGGCCCTGCGGATCCGGGGCGCCCTCGACGTCCCCGCGCTGGAACGGGCGCTGACCGGGGTCGTCGCGCGGCACGAGGTGCTGCGCACCCGCTTCACCGCGGTGGACGGGGAGCCCGTACCGCGGGTGGACCCGGTCCGGCCGATCAGCCTGGAGCCGACCGCGGCCGCCGACGCCGCCGAGGTCTTCGAGCGGGAGCTGTCCCGTCCCCTGGACCTGGCCGCGGAGCACCCGGTGCGGGCCACCCTCGCCCGGCTCGGCCCGCAGGAGCACCTGCTGCTCGTCGTGGTCCACCACATCGCGGTCGACGGCTGGTCCTGGGACGTGCTGCTGCGCGAACTGGACGCCGGTTACCGCGGCGAGGCCGTGGCGGCGCCCGACCTCCAGTACACCGATGTCGCCGAGGCCGAGGCCGAGCGGCTCGGCGGGCCGCGCATGGAGCGGCTGCTGGGCTACTGGCGCGAGCGGCTGGCCGGGTCGACCCCGCTGGCGCTGCCCACCGACCGGCCGCGGCCCGCGTTCTGGGACGGCTCGGGGGACGTGGTCCGCTTCGAACTGCCGGCCGCGCTGGTCGCCGAGGTCGACCGGGTGGCCCGCGAGCACCGCGCGACCCGCTACATGCTGCTGCTCTCCGTCTACCAGGCCCTGCTGGGCCGGTACTCGGGCCGCCGGGACATCGCGGTGTGCACCACGCTCGCCGACCGCGGCCGCCCCGGGGTCTCCGGGCTGATCGGCCCCTTCGTGAACACCATCGTGCTGCGCACCGACCTGTCGGGGGACCCGACGTTCGCGGAGCTGCTGGCGCGGGTGCGGACCGGGGCGCTCAAGGACTTCTCGCACGCCGAGGCCCCCTTCGACCGCGTGGTCGGCGAGGTGGTCACCGAGCGCGACCTGTCCCGGCACCCGCTCGCGCAGGCCTCCTTCACCCTCCTCAACAACGCCCCCGCCCCGGCGCGCCTGGGCGACCTGGACGTCGCCCTCGTCCCCACGCCGCTCGGCGGCACCGGGCTCGACGTCTTCCTCGACCTCAGCCTGCGCGCCAACGGCGACGTCGCGGCCATGCTCCAGTACTCCACCACCCTGTTCGACGACGCCACGATGGAACGCTTCGCCGAGGGGTACGTCGCCCTGGTGCGCGCGGTGGTGGCCGCGCCGACGGCCGCGGTCGAGGCGCTCGCCGGGCGGCTGGAACCGCTGCCCGGCGGGGAGGCACGGCGCCTGGTGGCGCTGGCGGGCGGCCCGGGGGCCGGGTCCGCCGGTGCCGCCGCGCCCTTCGCCGTGTCCGGGGATCCGCAGGCGCCGGCCCTGGTCTGCGGCGGCGAGTCCTTGACCTACGGCGCGCTGGACGCGCTGACCGGCGACCTGGCCGCGGCCCTGGTCGGGGCGGGGGTCGGGCCCGGCACCCCGGTCGGGGTGTGCATGCGGCGCGGCAACGCGTCCGTGGCCGCGATGGTCGCGATCTGGCGCGCGGGCGGGGTCTTCGTCCCGATGGACCGTCAACTGCCGGTCGACCGGCTGCGGTTCATGACCTGGGAGGCGGGCGTGCGGTGCGTGCTGACCGATGCCGCCACCCGGTCGACGGCGCGGGAGCTGGGCGCGCCGCTGCTGGTCGTGGAGGACGTGCGGCCCGGGTCGGGCGCGGACGGCGCGGCGCCCCGGCACGCACCGGATCCGCGGGAGCTGGCGTACGTCATCTTCACCTCGGGCTCCACCGGCCGCCCCAAGGCGGTCGGCGTGGAGCACGGCGCGATGTCCGCCCATGTCGGCGCGGCGCGGGCGGAGTTCGGGATCACCGCGGCCGACCGGGTGCTCGCCTTCTCGTCCTTCTCCTTCGACGCGTCCCTGGACCAGCTGCTGACGGCGCTGGGCTGCGGGGCGACGCTGATCGTCCGGCCCGACGAGCAGTGGCTGCCCGACCGGGTGCCCGCGATCGTCGAGCGGCACGGGATCACCGTGGTGAACCTGCCGCCGACCTACTGGAGCGAGCTGGCCTTCTCCCTCACCGACGCCTCGGCGGCGGCGCTGGCCCCCCTGCGCCTGCTGATCCTGGGCGGGGAGTCCGTCCCGGCGGGGGCGCTGGCCGCCTGGCGGGCCCGAGTGCCGGGGGTGCGGGTGGTCAACGCCTACGGCCCGACCGAGACCACCGTCACCGCGACCGTCCACGACGTCGCGCACCCGGCGGCGGGTGACGCGGCGGCGGCCCGGGTGCCGATCGGCCGTCCGCTGGGCGGGCGCCGGGCGTACGTCGTGGACGCGCGGGACGAGCTGGTTCCCGAGGGGGTCGCCGGCGAGCTGCTGCTCGGCGGAGCGGAGTTGGCGCGCGGCTATCTCGGCCGACCCGGCCTCACGGCGGCCAGGTTCGTGCCCGACGCCTTCGGCGGGGACGGCGGGCGGCTCTACCGCACGGGCGACCTCGTGCGCCGACTGGCCACCGGGGAGCTGGAGTTCCTCGGTCGGACCGACGACCAGGTCAAGATCCGCGGCTTCCGCATCGAGCTCGGCGAGGTCGAGGCCGTCCTGCTGGAGTGCCCGGGGGTGGTGGCGGCAGCGGTGGCCGCCGGTCCGGACGCCCAGGGCGGCACGGCGCTGGCGGGCTACGTGGTGGGCGCCGACGGTCCGGTCCCGGCCCCCGTCCTGCGCGCCTTCTGCGCCGAGCGGTTGCCGCACTACGCGGTGCCCGCGGACTTCGTGTCCCTCGACGCGCTCCCGGTGAACGCCTCCGGCAAGCTCGACCGCGGCGCGCTGCCGGCCCTGCGCCCGGACCGCGACCGGGCTGCGAGCGGCGCCGAGTTCATCGCCCCGCGGAACGAGACCGAGCGGGTGGTCGCCGGGATCTGGGCCGAGGTGCTGGGCGTGGACCGGGTCGGCATCGACGACGGCTTCTTCGACCTGGGCGGGCACTCGCTGCTGGCCACCATGGCGGTCTCGCGGATCGCCGAGCGGCTCGGCCGCGAGGTGGAGCTGCGCACCCTGTTCGAGAACCCCAGCATCCGCTCCTTCGGGCCGCTGGTGGCGGCGGCCCGGCAGGCCGGGGCGGCCGCGGTGGTCCCGGTGGACCGCTCCGGGCCGCTGCCGCAGTCCTTCGCCCAGGAGCGCATGTGGTTCCTGGACCGGATGTCGGAGGCCGGCGACGCGTACGTGCTGTGGTTCTCCTGGCGGATGCGCGGCGGCCTGGACCGGGCGGCCTGGCAGGGCGCCCTGGACGAGGTGCTCGCCCGGCACGAGGCACTGCGCACGACGCTGACCGAGCGGGACGGGCGGCCCGTGCAGCAGGTGGTGGAGGGGGTCGGCGTACCGCTGGAATGGCGCGCGGCCGCGCCCGGCGAGGAGTCCGTACGGCTCGGGGAGGTGCGCGAGCAGGCCTTCGCCTTCGCGACCCGGCGGTTCGCGCTGGAGCACCCGCCGCTGCTGCGGGCGGGGGTGTGGGAGCTGGGGCCCGAGGACCACGTCGCGGTCCTCTCGTTCCACCACGCGGCCACCGACGGTTGGTCCAAGGACATCATCATCGGCGAGCTGTCGGCCTGCTACCGGGCCCGACTGGCCGGGGAGCCGGCGGCGCTGGAGCCGGTGCCGGTGCAGTACGGGGACTACTCCGTCTGGCAGCGCGACCGGCTGAGCGGCGAGGTGCTGGAGCGGCAGCTGGACTACTGGGAGCGCCACCTCGCCGGGGTGCCCGCGCTGGAGCTGGCCACGGACCGGCCGCGTCCGGCGCTCTGGTCGGGCCGGGGCGGCGCGGTCGAGGTGGACCTGCCCGCGGAGCTGGCGGTCGGGCTGGGCGAGCTGACCCGCCGGTTCGGGGTGAGCCGGTTCATGGTGCTGCTGGCGGTGACCCAGGTCGTGTTGGCCCGCTGGTCGGGGCAGCGGGACCTCGCGGTGGGCACCCCGGTGGCGGGTCGCGGCCAGGTGGAGCTGGAGCGGCTGGTGGGCCTGCTGGTGAACACGGTGGTGCTGCGGGCCGATCTGTCGGGCGAGCCGACCTTCGAGGAGTTCCTCGGTCGGGTCCGGGAGTCGGTGCTCGGGGCCTTCGACCACCAGGAGGTGCCCTTCGAGCGGCTGGTGGAGCAGCTGCGCCCGGAGCGGGACCCGTCGCGCAATCCGCTCTTCCAGGTGATGTTCGACGTACAGGAGAGCGCCACCGGCGGGCCGCGGGTCGCGGGGCTGGAGGTGGAGCACTTCGTCCTGCCGTGGCGCTCGGCGAAGTTCGACCTCACGGCCACCTTCCTGCTCTATCCGGACCGGTTCGCGCTGAACGTGGAGTACGCGAGCGACCTCTTCGACCCCGAGACGGTGACCCGCTTCGCCGGGCACGTGGGCCGGGTGCTGGCCGCGGTCGTGGCCGACCCGGGGCGGCCCGTCGGGCGCCTGGAGCTGCTGTCGGCCGCCGAGCGCGCCGAGCTCACGGCCGGGGCCGCGGATACGCCGACGCTCGCCTGCGCGCCGCCCTTCGCGGTGCGGGGCGAAGCCGGTGCGGTGGCCCTGGTGTGCGGCGAGGACGTCGTGCGCTACGGCGAGTTGGACGCCCTGACGGGCGGCCTGGCCCGGGCGCTGGCCGCGGCCGGGGCGGCCCCGCACACGCCGGTCGGGGTGTGCCTGCGCCGGAGCACCTGGTCGGTGACGGCGATGGCCGCGATCTGGCGGGCGGGCGGGGCGTACGTACCGCTGGACCCGCACCTGCCCGAGGAGCGGCTGCGCTTCATGGTGGAACAGGCCGGGGTCGGGTACGTCGTGACGGACGGCCCGACCGCCGACCTGGCCGCGGCGCTGGGGCGCCCGGTGCTCCGGGTGGAGGACGTGCGCCCCGATCCGGACGCGCCGCGGCACGCACCGGACCCGCGCGAGCTGGCCTTCGTCATCTTCACGTCCGGTTCCACCGGCCGCCCCAAGGCGGTCGGGGTGGAGCACCACGCGCTGGCCGCGCACGTCCGGTCCGCCGGCGAGCGGTTCGGGGTGAGCGCCGAGGACCGGGTGCTGAACTTCGCCTCCCACTCCTTCGACGCCTCCCTCGAACAGATCCTGCCCGCACTCGCCGCCGGGGGCACGGTGGTGATCCGGCCGGACGAGGTGTGGACGGTGGAGGAACTCGCCGAGCGGGTCCGGGCGGAGGGAGTGACCGTCATGGAGGTCACCCCTTCCTACTGGGAGGAGATCGCCGCCCGCCTCGACGCGGTGGCCGGCGACCTCAAGAGCCTGCGGCTGGTGGTGACCGGCGGGGAGGCGCTGCCCTCGGCGCCGCTGGAGCGGTGGTTCGCCCACCTGCCCGACGTGCCCGTGGAGAACACCTACGGCCCCACCGAATCCGTCATCTCGGCCACGTCCCACCTGGTCACCGGACCGGTCGCGGGCCGGGTCCCGATCGGCCGGGCCTGGGGCGAGCGGCGGCTCTACGTCGTCGACGCGCACGACGAGCTGGTCCCGGTCGGCGTGCCGGGCGAACTCCTGGTCGGCGGCGCCGAACTGGCGCGCGGCTACCTCGGCCGCAGCGCCCTGACCGCCCAGCGCTTCGTTCCCGACCCGTACGGCGCCACCGGCGGCAGGCTCTACCGCACCGGCGACCTGGTGCGCCGGCTGCCGGGCGGGGAGCTGGAGTTCCTCGGCCGGACCGACCACCAGGTCAAGATCCGCGGCTTCCGCATCGAGCCCGGCGAGATCGAGGCCGTCCTCGAGCAGTACGCGGGCGTCAGCGGAGCCGCCGTCCTGGTCCGCGAACTGCGCGGGGACCGCGCCCTCGTCGGCTACGTGGCCGGAGCGGGCCTCGGCGCCGCGGAGTTGACCGACTGGTGCCGCACCCGGCTGCCCGGCTACATGGTCCCGGCCGCCTTCGTGGTCCTCGACTCCCTGCCCCTGACCGTGCAGGGCAAGACCGACACCGCGGCGCTGCCCGAGCCCGAACTCCCGGCGCCCGCCGCCTCCGTGGCGCCGCGGACCCCCACCGAAGAGGTGACGGCCCAGATCTGGGCCGAGGTGCTGGACCTGCCCGGGATCGGGGTCCACGAGGACTTCTTCGCCCTCGGCGGGCACTCGCTGCGCGCCGTGGCGGTGGCCTCCCGGCTGCGCACCGCCTTCGACTGCCCGGTCCAGGTCCGTGACCTGTTCGAGCACCCGACGGTCGCACTGCTCGCCGCATTGGTGGAGCAGCGGCTGTTCGAGGAGATCGCCGGGATGAGCGACGACGAGATCGACCTGTCCCTGACGGCTGACTTCTGAGACGAGATAGGACCGCATTCCCATGACCACTTCACAGGTCGAACCCTCCACCGCTCAGGGCGGACTCTCCCCGGCGGCCCGGCAGCTGCTGGAACGCAGACTGCGCGGCCGGGCCGGTGGCGCCGCGGCGGCGGGCATCCCCCGGGTCTCGCCCCGACCGGAGCGCGTCCCGTTGTCCTCCGCCCAGCAGGGCCTCTACTTCCTCCACCGGCTCGACCCCCGGGGCGTGGAGTACCTGATGCCCGCCGCCTGGCGGTTCACCGGCCCGCTGGACCTGCCCGCGCTGGACGCCGCGGTCGGTGACCTGGTGGTGCGCCACGAGCAGTTGCGGACGGTCTTCCCGGACGTGGAGGGCGTACCGGCCCAGGAGGCGCTGCCCGCCGACGGCGCGGGCCTGCACCTGGTGGAGCTGCCCGAGGGGGCGGACGCCACCGCCGTGGCCGAGGCCGTGCGCACGGCGGCGCTGCGCCCCTTCGACCTGGCCGTCGAGCCGGGGTTCCGCGCCACGCTGGTGCGGGTCGCGGCCGAGGAGCACGTGCTGGTCCTGGCCCTGCACCACATCGTCGCGGACGGCTGGTCCCTGGACCTGCTGATGCGGGACCTGCGCGCCTTCCACGCGGCCCGTTCGGCGGGCACCGCGCCGCCCGCCGACCCGGCGCCGATCTCCTACGCGGACTACGCGATCTGGCAGCGCGGCCGCGACGAGAGCGCGGACATCGCCTACTGGCGCTCCGCCCTGGCGGGCCTCGCCCCGCTCGAACTCCCCCTGGACCACCCGCGCCCGACCACCCGTTCCTACGCCGGGGCCGCGCACACCGTGGAGCTGCCCGCGGAGCTGACGCGGGCGCTGGCGGAGGTGGGCCGACGGACCGACACCAGCGCGTACATGACCACCCTGGCCGCGTTCCAGGCGGCCCTGGGCTTCCACAGCGGGCAGGACGACATCGCGATCGGCACGGTCGTCGCCAACCGCGAGCGGCCCGAGACCGAGCAGCTCGTCGGCTTCTTCGTGAACACCCTGGTCGTCCGGACCGACCTGGCGGGCGACCCGACCGGGGACGAGCTGCTCGCCCGGACCCGGGAGAGCGTGCTGGGGGCGCTCTCGCACCAGACGCTGCCCTTCGAGCGGGTGGTGGACGAGCTGAGTCCCGACCGGGACCTGTCGCGCAATCCGCTGTTCCAGGTGCTGTTCACGCACACCGCGGCCGAGCGGGGCGACTACGCGCTGGGCGGGGCCACCGGCGCGGCCTTCCCGATCGACCTGACCACCGCCAAGTTCGACCTGACCCTGGACGTCCTGGACGACGCGGGCCGCCAGAGCCTGCGCCTGGTCTACCGTCCCGACCTGTTCGCGGCGGAGTCCATCGCCCGGCTGGCGGAGCACACGGTGGCGGTCCTGCGGGCCTTCACCCGCACGCCGTCCGTCCCGCTGAGCCGTACGACGCTGCTCACGGACGCGGAGCTCGCGGAGCTGCTCGGCCCCGAGGGCCCGGCGAACCGGCCCGTGGCGAGCGCCGGTACCTCTGGAGCCGCCGCGCCCGGTGCTCCCCGGCTCGCCGCCGAGCGGCTGGCCGAGCACGTCCGGCGCACGCCCGACGCCGTGGCCGTCTCGGGCGGCGGCCGCGCCCTGACCTACGCCGAACTGGACGCGGCCTCCCGGGCGCTGGCCCGGCGGCTGCGGGCCGCCGGGATCGGCCCGGAGTGCCTGGTCGGGGTGTGCCTGGGCCGCTCGGTCGACCTGGCCGTGGCGCTGCTCGGGGTGTGGCGGGCGGGGGCGGCGTACCTGCCGCTGGACCCGGCGCACCCGCGGGCCCGGCGGGAGTTCACCGTCGCCGACGCCGGGGTGGAGTGGGTGGTCACCGACGACACCGGGCGCGCGGCGGTGGAGGGGCTGGCCGTCGGGGTGATCCCGCTGGCGGAGCCCGGGGGCGCGTCGGCCCCGGGCGACCCGGCCGACGACCTCGCCTCCGTGGTCCCCGGTCCCGACTCGCTGGCCTACGTCATCTACACCTCTGGCTCCACCGGGCAGCCCAAGGGGGTCGAGGTCACCCACGCCAACCTGGCCTGGCTGCTGGGCGCGGCCGACCACCACTTCGACTTCGGCCCCGACGACGTGTGGACCCTGCTGCACTCCCCCGCCTTCGACTTCTCCGTCTGGGAGCTGTGGGGACCGCTCACCTCCGGCGGGCGGGTGGTGGTGCTGACCGAGGACGAGGTCCGCGACCCGGCGGCGGTGCACGCCGTGCTGCGCGCGGAGCGGGTGAGCGTGCTCAACCAGACCCCGGCGGCTTTCAAGGGGCTGCGGGCGCACCTGGCGCAGCAGGGCGCGGACTTCGCCGAACTGGCGTTGCGCACGGTGGTCTTCGGCGGCGACGCCTTCGACGCCCGGGACTACCGGGACTGGTTCGCGGGGCCGGCCGCCGGGCGGCCCGCGCTGGTGAACATGTACGGCATCACCGAGACCACCGTGCACGTCACCTACCGGTTGATCACCGAGGCGGACACGGTCGCGGCGGTCTCCTCCCCGATCGGCCGCCCGCTGGCCGGGCAGCACGGGTACGTCCTGGACCGCACGGGCCGGATGGTGCCCCGGGGCACGGTCGGCGAGCTGTACGTGGCCGGGGGCGGCGTGGCCCGCGGCTACCGCAACCGGCCCGAGCTGACCGCCGAGCGCTTCCCGTCGGACCCCTTCGCGCCGGCCCCGGCGCCGGGCGGGGCGGCGGCCCGGATGTACCGCACGGGCGACCTGGTGCGGGTGCTCCCCGACGGGCAGCTCGCCTACGCGGGGCGCGCCGACCACCAGGTGAAGATCCGCGGCTTCCGGATCGAGCCGGGCGAGATCGAGACCGCGCTGCGGGTGCTGCCCGGGGTGCGGGACGCCTCGGTGGTGGCCCGGCCCGACGGGCACGGCGGCGCCCGGCTGGTGGCCCACGTGGTGCTGAGCGAGGGGCGGCCGCTGGACGCGGCAGACCTGCGGGACCGGTTGCGCCTGACGCTGCCGGAGTACATGGTCCCCGCCCTGTTCGTCCGGCACGCCAAGCTGCCGATCACCGCGAACGGCAAGGTGGACCGTGCGGCCCTGATCGCGGTGGCGGCCGAGGGGGCCGCGGCCCCGGCCGACTTCACGGCGCCCGAGGGCGCGGTCGAGGAGGCGCTGGCCGGCATCTGGTCGGAGGTGCTCGGCGCCGAGCGGATCAGCCGGAGCGCGAACTTCTTCGACCTCGGCGGGGACTCCATCCTGGCCCTGCGGGTGATCGGCCGGGCCCGCTCGGCCGGGCTGGGCCTGAGCGTGGCGGACCTCTTCCGGGCCCGGACCCTGGCCGACCTGGCCGCCGCGGCGCGGGAATCCGCGGACCCGGCGGGTGCGCCCGTGGTCGCGCCGTTCTCGCAGCTGGACCCGGCGGACGCGGCGCGGCTGCCGGAGGGCCTCGTCGACGCCTACCCGCTCACCTTCCTGCAGACCGGCATGTTGCACGAGATGCTGGCGGACCCGGAGCGCGGGGCGTACCACAACGTCACCGACCTCAAGATCACCGTGCCCGAGGGCTTCGACCTCGCCGCCTTCCAGAGCGCCGTGGACGCGGTGGTGCGCGCCCACGACATCCTGCGCTCCTCCGTCGACCTGGTGTCCTTCTCCGAGCCGATCCAGCTGGTGCGTCCGACGGCCGACCTGCGGGTGGGCTACGTCGACCTGCGCGGCCAGGACCGGGCGCGGCAGCGGGCGACGGTCAAGGCGTACGTGCGGGAGGAGTTCGCCCGCCGCTTCGACCTGGCGACGGCGCCCCTGGTCCGGCTGCACCTGCACCACGTCGGCGACCACGAGCTGCGGTTCACGGTCACCGACTGCCACATCGTGCTGGACGGCTGGAGCCTGACCTCGCTCATCGCCGACGTCCTCGACCTGCACCGCCAGGTGGTGGCGCAGGGTCGGCGCGAGCCGAGCCTGCCGCCCTCGCCCCGGTTCGCGGAGTACGTCGCCCTGGAGCGGGCGGCGGTGGACTCGGAGGAGAGCCTGAAGTTCTGGAGCGCCCAGCTGGACGACCTGCGGCCGGTGCGCTTCGGCCGCCGCTCGGGCGGGCCGGTCGACGGCGACGCCGCCATCATCGAGATCCGGCGGTCCTACGCGGCGCTGGCCGAGCCGATCGGGCGGCTCGCGCAGCGCGCGGGCGTCCCGCGCCGGACCGTGCTGCTGGCGGCCTTCCACCACGCGATGGGGCTGTTCACGGACGCCGAGGCGGACACCGACGGCGGATCCGCCGGGCACTCGATCGGCCTGGTCACCAACGGCCGCCCGGAGGAGAGCGGCGCGGACCGGATGCGCGGGCTGTTCCTCAACACCGTGCCGTTCGGGATCCGGCGGACCGGGGAGAGCTGGCTGGACCTGGTGCGCGAGGTGTTCGCCGCGGAGCAGGACCTGATGCCGCACCGCCGGGTGCCGCTGGCCCGGCTGGGCCGGCTGCGGCCGGACGAGCCCGGTCTGGTCGACGTGCTCTTCAACTACATCAACTTCCACCGGCTCTCCGGGGACACCTGGGACGAGTCGGAGGAGATCGCCCGGACGATGTTCCCGCTCAACATCAACGTGAGCGTGCAGGGCTTCTCGGTCGACGCCGATACGACCCGGGTCGACCCGGCCACCGCCGAGCAGCTCGCCGACGCGGTGTGCGCGCTGCTGGAGACCATGGTCGGGGACCCCGACGGGCCGGTGGCGCGGCCGGTGCTGCGCGGCGCGGCCCGGGAGCGGGCGCTGGTGGAGTGGGCGCGCGGTCCGGTGGTGGACAACGACCCCCGGATGTTCCAGGAGTGGATCGCGGAGCACGCGCTGCGCGCTCCGGACGCGATCGCCGTCACGCATCCGGACCGGGAGGTCGGTTACGGCGAACTCGACGCTTCCGCCGGGGTGTTGGCGGGCCGGTTGCGGGAGCTGGGCGTGGGCCCGGAGGTGATCGTCGGGATCTGCGCGGACCGGGGTCCGGACATGGTGCGCTCCGTGCTGGCGGTCCTCAAGGCGGGCGGCGCGTTCCTCCCGCTGGATCCGCAACACCCGACCGAGCGGCTGGAGTTCGTGGCCGGGGACAGCGGGATGCGGGTGCTGCTGACCCAGTCCGCGCTGGCGGGCCGGGTGCCCTTCGACGGCCCCGTCGTGCTGGTCGACGTACCGGCCGAGTGCGCGGGCTCCGGCGGGGTCCCGGTGGCCGGTACGGGCCCGGACAACACCGCCTACGTGCTCTACACCTCGGGTTCGACGGGCCGTCCCAAGGGCGCGGCGGTCCCGCACCGGGGCCTGAGCAACCTGATCCACGGCCAGCGGGACGTCTTCGCCCCCGCGCCCGAGGACCGGGTGCTGCAGTTCGCCTCCTTCAGCTTCGACGTGTTCGTCAGCGAGCTGACCTGGGCCCTGGCCAACGGGGCGCGGCTGTGCACCGCTCCCAAGGAGGCCCTGATGCCCGGCCCGGACCTGGTCGCGACCCTGCACCGGTACGGGGTCACCGCGGCCGCGCTGCCGCCGAGCACCCTCGCGGTGCTCGCGGAGCAGGGCGACCCGCTGCCGCTGCTGCACACCATCGTCACCGGCGGCGAGGCGCCCACGGCCGAGATGTCGGACGTCTGGTCCCCCGGCCGGATGTTCATCAACTCCTACGGCCTGACCGAGACGTCGGTGTGGTCCTGCGCCGAGGTGTGCGTGGCCGGCACCGGGCTGCCGCCGATCGGTCCGCCGATCCGCAACAGCCAGGTCTACGTCCTGGACCGGGACCTCGAACCGCTTCCGGTCGGGGTGCCCGGCGAGATCTGCCTCGGCGGTGACGCCGTCGGCCTGTACTACCTGAACCGCCCCGCGCTGACGGCCACCACCTTCGTGCCCGACCCCTACGGCGCGCCCGGCGGGCGGCTCTTCCGCACCGGCGACCTCGGCCGCTACCACGCCGACGGGAGCATCGAGTGCCTCGGCCGCCGGGACAACCAGGTCAAACTGCGCGGTTTCCGCATCGAGTTGGGCGAGCTGGAGTGCGGGCTGCGGGAGCTGCCCGAGGTGAACAAGGCGGTGGTGCTGCTGCGCCGTGACCTGCCGGGCGATGCAGCACTGGTCGCCTACGTCGTCCCGGAGCCCGGGTGCGCGCCGGACGCGGAGGGGATCCGCCAGGCGCTGCGCGCCAGGATGCCGGCCTACATGGTGCCCGCGCGCTTCGTCTTCCTCGACGAACTGCCCCTGAACAGCAGCAAGAAGGTGGACCGGCGGGCCCTGCCGCTGCCGCTGGAACGCTCGGACGTGGACGCCGAGTTCACCGCCCCGCGCACGCCGACCGAGGAGGTGCTCGCCGAGGTGTGGCGCGACGTCCTGGGCACGACGGAACTCGGCGTCCACGACGACTTCTTCCGGATCGGCGGGAGTTCGCTCTCCACCGTCCGGGTGGCCGCCCGGGCGGCGGCCCGCGGGCTGAGCGTCTCCGTGCGCGACCTGATCGAGCTGCCGACCATCGCCCAGCTCGCCGCCCGCGCCGAGGAGGCGGCGGGCACCGCGCCCGCCGCCGTGACCTCCGAGGTCCGGCTGCGCGAGGGAACGGGCGACCCGCTGTGGTGCGTGCACCCGACGGGCGGCAGCGCCGCCTGGTACGTGGGACTGGCCAGGGCCCTGCCCGCCGGGACGCCGGTGCGCGCCTTCCAGGCGCGCGGCCTGCTCGGCGGGGTGGACCCGACGACGGTGGCCGGCATCGCGGCCAACTACGTGGCCGAGATGACCGCGCACGGCGCGGACGGCCCCTACGACCTGCTGGGCTGGTCCATGGGCGCCAACCTGGCCATGGAGATGGCCACCCAGCTGCACGAGGGCGGTCACCGGGTCGCACCGCTGACCCTGATCGAGCCCTACCTCCCCAGCGCGGTGGCGCGCGCCCAACTGGCCGACGTCAGCGCCAAGATGGTCACCGGCAAGCAACTGCGGGACCGGCTGCGCGCGCTGCCGCCCGGCGCGGAGCGCGAGGCGGTGACGGCCGAGCTGACCACCCTGCTGCTGAGCGCGGACATGAGCCCGAGCGAGGCCGCCCTGGTGGAGAACGCGCCGATCGAGGTGTGGCACTCGCTGCTCACCGCCCTGGCCGACTACGAGGTACGGCCCTACCCGGGCCACGTCCACCTGGTGGTGGGCTCGCACGCGGCGGCCCTGCCCGACGACGAGCCGATGCCCGGCCTCGACGTGGGCCTGCGCGAGTACGTCGAACGCTGGCGGGAGCAGGCCCTGGGCGGGCTGACCCTGCACGTCACCGAAGGCGACCACATGTCGCTGATGTCCGAGCCCCTGCTGGGCCGGACCGCTTCCCTCCTGCACGCCATCCGGACGGAGACCCGGGCATGACCACGACGATTCCCGCGGGCGGCCCGGCCGCCCTGCTGACCGCCCCGACGAAGCTGCTGACCGCGCCCCCGCGGCCCGCCTTCGCCGAGCGCTACCTCCTCGAACCGGCGCTCAACGCCGACCCCTACGGCTACCTGAACGCGCTGCGCGACCACGACCCGGTCCACTGGAGCGCCATGCACCGGGCCTGGCTGGTCACCGGACACGGCCAGTTGATGCACTGCCTGCGCGACCCGGCGGTCTCCGCCGAACGGGTGGGCCCCCTGATGGACGCCGTCCCCGAGGGCGCCCGGGAGGACACCGAGCGGGCGTTCTCCATCCTGTCCCGCTGGATGGTCTTCAACGATCCCCCGCAGCACCGGCGGCTGCGCCAGGTGTTCCAGGAGCAGTTCTCGGCACGCGGCATCGCCCGCTACCGCACGTTCGTCGAGCGGGCCACCCGGGCCATGCTGACCCGCCGTTCGGTGCCGGGCAACAGCGGCGACCTGCTGGCCGACATCGCCCGGCCGCTGCCCTCGCTGGTCTTCGCCCGCTGGCTGGGCGTCCCCCAGGCGCACAGCCCCTCCTTCTGGTACTGGAACGCCCGGGTCGGCGACCTGGTCCTCGGCGCGGCGCAGGAGGAGCGCGAGTACCGCACCTCCCTCCAGTCCCTGGTGAAGCTGGACGACTACCTCGCGGGTCTCGTGCGCGAACGCGCCGCCGACCCGAAGGACGACCTGATCAGCTCCGTGCTCGCGGGCGGCCAGATCGGGAAGTCGGTCAGCGAGGAGGAGTTCGTCGGGATGCTGACCCAGATGGCCTTCGCGGGCGGGGAGACCACCAGCAATCTGATCGCCAACACGATGCTCGCCCTGCTGCGCCACCCCGAGCAGTTGGCGCAGGTCCGCGCCAACCCGGACCTGGTGCCGCTCGCCGTCGAGGAGACGATGCGCTTCGACGGCCCCTCGAAGATGTCGATCCGCAGCGCCGCCCGCGACTTCGACCTCGACGGCCGCGCGGTGCGCGGCGGGGACCGGCTGTTCCTGGTCACCGCCGCCGCCAACCGGGACCCCGAGCGGTTCGCCGACCCCGACCTGTTCAGCGTCGCGCGGGGCAGCACCTCACACCTCGGCTTCGGCTTCGGCGCGCACTTCTGCATCGGAGCCGCGCTGGCCCGGCTGGTGGCCTGCTCGGTGGTCGGCGTCCTCGTGCGCGAGTACCCGGACCTGGCCCTGACCACCGACCGGCACTCCTGGCAGCCGTCCCTGCTCAACCGCGCCCTGACGGCCCTTCCCGTCCGGTACTGACCCCGGGCGGCCGGGGGCCCGCCCCCGCCCCCCCACCCCCCCCCCCCCGCCGCCCCCCGCGGCCCGCCGCCGGGTGCCAACCAGGGCGCCCCCC